>JAFZMK010000176.1 GCA_017553285.1 Rhodocyclaceae bacterium | reverse complement strand
TTACGCACAGCATCGACACCCTCGGCACGATGAGCTGCAACCCCGCCATCGGCGGCATCGGCAAAGGTCATCTGGTGCGCGAAGTCGACGCGCTGGGCGGACTTATGGCGCGCGCCACCGACCGCGCCGGCATCCAGTTTCGCACCCTGAACGCCAGCAAAGGTCCGGCAGTGCAGGCCACGCGCGCGCAGGCCGACCGCGCGCTGTACAAAACCGTGGTGCGCGACGTGCTGGAAAACACGCCGAACCTCACACTGTTTCAGCAAGCCGTGGAAGATGTGGAACTTTCCGGCACGCGCGTCATTGCCGTGCGCACGCAATCGGGCGTGCGCTTTTGCGCCCGCGCCGTGGTGCTCACCGCCGGGACTTTCCTCAATGGTCGCGTGCACGTCGGGCTGACAAACTACGCCGGCGGGCGCGCGGGCGAGCCTCCGGCGCTGCGCCTGTCGGAGCGTCTGGCAGAACTGGGCGCGCCGCGCGGACGGCTGAAAACCGGCACGCCGCCGCGCATTGACGGGCGCAGCATTGATTTTTCCGTGCTGCGCGAACAGCCCGGCGACACGCCGCCGCCGGTATTCAGTTTTCTCGGCACGCCCGATGAGCACCCGCCGCAACTGCCCTGCTGGATTACCGACACCAACGCGCGCACGCACGACATCATCCGCGCCAATCTCGACCGCTCGCCCATGTACACCGGCGTCATCGAAGGCGTGGGGCCGCGTTACTGCCCGTCCATCGAAGACAAAATCCACCGCTTCGCCGGACGCGACAGCCACCACGTCTTTCTGGAACCGGAAGGGCTGCACACGCGCGAGTGGTATCCCAACGGCATTTCCACCTCGCTGCCCTTTGACGTGCAGCTTGCGCTGGTGCGCTCCATTCGCGGGCTGGAAAACGCCCACATCACGCGCCCCGGCTACGCCATCGAATACGATTATTTCGACCCGCGCGGTCTGACCGACACCTTTGAATGCAAGTGCGTACAAGGGCTGTTTTTCGCCGGGCAAATCAACGGCACCACCGGCTATGAAGAAGCCGCCGCGCAGGGCTTGTTTGCCGGTGCCAACGCCGCCTTGCAGGCGCTCGGGCGCGAGGCCTGGCGCATCGCGCGCAACGAAGCCTATCTTGGCGTGCTGATTGATGACCTGATTACCCGTGGTGTCACCGAACCCTACCGCATGTTCACCTCGCGCGCCGAATACCGCCTGCAACTGCGCGAAGACAACGCCGACTTGCGGCTGACCGAACGCGCCCGCGCCATCGGTCTCATCGACGACGTTCGCTGGGCGGCGTTTTGCGCCAAACGCGAAGCCATCGCGCGCGAAACCACCCGCCTGCACGCGGCCTGGGCGCGTCCGGTCAACATCGCGCCCGCGCAAGCCGAGGCCATTCTCGGCGCACCGCTGGAACGCGAAACCCGCTTTTTCGACCTGCTGCGCCGCCCGCAGGTGCGCTACGCGGCGCTGATGCAGCTACCCGGCGCACCCGAAGCGCCACACGCCGCGCCCGAAGTTGCCCAACAGCTTGAAATCGCCGCCAAATATCAGGGCTATATCGACCGCCAGCAGCTCGAAATCGAACGCCAGCAAGCCGCCGAACACACCGCCCTGCCCGCCAATCTGGACTACGCGCGCATCACCGGTCTATCGCGCGAAGTGCAGCAAAAACTCGCCGCTGCCCGCCCGCAAACCGTCGGCCAAGCCAGCCGCGTGCCCGGCGTCACCCCGGCGGCCATTTCCCTGCTGCTGGTCTGGCTCAAACGCCACGCGCAGGCGGAGCAATGATGACGGACACCACCTTGCGCCCCGCCCTGCAAGACGGCATTGCGCGCTTGGGCATCACCGTGCCCGCAGACGCAGTGGAACGCCTGCTCGCCTACTGCGCGCTGCTGCAAAAATGGAACCGCACCTACAACCTCACCGCCATTCGCGCGCCGGAAAAAATGCTCACGCATCACCTGCTCGACAGCCTCGCCGTACTGCCCTTTGTGGAACAAGCCGGTGTGCACACGCTGGCGGACATCGGCTCCGGCGCGGGGCTGCCCGGCATCGTGCTGGCCATCGCCCGTCCCGCGCTGCACGTGCTCTCCATCGACAAGGTGGCGAAAAAAATCAGTTTCCAGCAACAAGCCAAAGCGCAGCTTGGGCTGGACAACTTGCGCGTACTGGCCTGCCGCGCCGAAGCCGCGCCAGCGGATGTGCGCACGGACGCCGCCATTTCCCGCGCCTTTGCGTCATTGACCGATTTTGCCGCCAGCGCCCGCGCGCTGACCACGCCCGGCAGTGCGCTTTTCGCCATGAAAGGCGTGTATCCTGCCGAAGAAGTTGCCGCGCTGCCCGCCTGCGTGCGCCTGCGCGCATCCCACCCGCTCACCGTGCCCGGCCTTGCTGCCGAACGCACCTTGCTGATTCTGGAAGACTCTCATGGCTAAAATCTTTTGCGTCGCCAACCAAAAAGGCGGCGTCGGCAAAACCACCACCTGTGTGAACCTCGCCGCCGCGCTCGCCCTTGCCCGCCAGCGCGTGCTGCTCATCGACCTGGACCCGCAAGGCAACGCCACCATGGGCAGCGGCATCGACAAATACGGCTGCGCGCAAACCGTCTATCCCCTGCTGGTTGGTCACACCGACTTTGCCAGCGCGCGCGTGCGCAGTGAGGAAGGCGGCTATGACCTGCTGCCCGCCAACCGCGAACTGGCCGGTGCGGAAATCGACCTGGTCAGCCTGGAACGGCGCGAAAAGCGCCTGCGCGACGTGCTCGCCCCGCATCTGAAAGACTACGACGTCATCCTCATCGACTGCCCGCCCTCGCTCTCGCTGCTCACGCTCAACGGTCTGTGCTGCGCGCACGGCGTCATCATCCCCATGCAGTGCGAGTATTACGCGCTGGAAGGCTTGTCCGACCTGGTCAGCTCGATTCGCAAAATCCACGCCCAGTTGAACCCGCAACTGCAAATCATCGGCCTGCTGCGCGTCATGTTCGACCCACGCATCACCCTGCAACAGCAGGTTTCCAGCCAACTGGAAGAATATTTCCCCGACAAACTCTTCGCGACCATCATCCCGCGCAACGTGCGCCTTGCCGAAGCGCCCAGCCACGGCGTGCCCGGCGTCATCTTCGACGGTGCCTCCAAAGGCGCGCGCGCCTACCGCGACTTTGCCCGCGAACTCATCCAGCGCATCAAGCGCCTGTCGCGCTAACGCCGCTCAATGCGCCGTCGCCCAGTTTTCGCACGCCAGACCGGGGACGCGCGAAAATTCGCGCATGTTGTTGGTGACGCAGATACACCCGGATGCGATTGCGTGCGCTGCGATAAGCGTGTCCTGAAAGCCGATCATCTTGCCAGCAGGCGCCAAAACGGCACTTATTTCTGCCGCAACATCCGCTGCGGCAAGGTCAAAATCCAGGATTCCGTCAATGCCGTGAAGAAATCTATCCAGCAGAGTCTGTACGTTTGGCGATGCCTTCCTGGATTTCGCACCAGCCGCTAGTTCCAAGTAGGTGATGATGGAGATAACAATATTCACTCCCGTGCGCACCTCCTCGCAAAACCTGCAATATGTGACAGGATGCCGTCGCATGATGTACGAACAAATGTTTGTGTCCAGCATGTAGGTTTTCATGCGTCATCCTCCACGCTGTCTGAAAGGCATGGGATTCTCCACGGCGCAGGCCTGCGGACTTCAAAATCTTCCGGCCACGGTTCGATCTGTTCCATGCTGGCGATCCATTCCTCGCGCGCTTTTTTGCGTTCTACCGGGCGCAGCAAAATATTTTTGCCGACCTTGACGACTTCAACTTCCCTTACATCCTCGGTGAATTCCATATCGCGCGGAATCCGGACGGCCTGCGATTTGTTGTTTCGGAACAAGGCTGCTTTGCGCATGATGCACCTCCATGTCATATGTCCATGCTTGCATATGCGATTATGCCACGGCGGTGCAGAAAACGTCTCCACCGCTTGCCACAAGGGAATGTGCCTTCGCGCACGCCTCCTTTCTCCCCCACGGGGAAAAGCCGCGCCCTTCGCCTATAATGGACGGTTTGCGACAAACGCCACCACACATCATGGCCGCCAGGAAAACGAAAGGGCTTGGGCGCGGACTGGACGCCCTGCTCACCCACAACGAAGAAGACGACCGCGCCAGCCTGCACGAGCTGGCCATTGACGCGCTGCAACCCGGCAAATACCAGCCGCGCACGCGCATGGACCCCGGCGCCATCGACGAACTGGCCGCCTCCATTGCCGCGCGCGGCATCATGCAGCCCATCGTCGTGCGTCCGGTGGGCGACGGCAGCCGCTACGAAATCATCGCCGGCGAGCGCCGCTGGCGCGCCGCGCGTCAAGCCGGTCTGACCACCGTGCCGTGTTTGCTGCGCGAAATTCCCGACGATGCCGCGCTGGTCATGTCGCTGATTGAAAACATCCAGCGCGAAGACCTCAACCCGCTGGAAGAAGCCGCCGGCATCGCCCGCCTGATTGAAGAATTTGGCATGACGCACCAGCAAGCTGCCGAAGCGGTCGGCTGCTCGCGCTCGGCGGCCAGCAATTTGCTGCGCCTGTTGCAGCTTGCCGAACCGGTGCAGGAACTGTTGCTCGGCGGCGACATCGACATGGGGCACGCCCGCGCGCTGTTGCCGCTGGGCAAGGCGCAGCAAATCCAGTTGGCGAACGAATTTGCCGCCCGGGGCGTTTCCGTGCGCGAAGCCGAACGCGCCGTCGCCCGCCTGCTCGCCCCGCCGCCGCCGCGCGAAGCGCCCACGCGCAACCGCGACCTGCAACGGCTGGAAGAATCGCTCTCCGAACGTTTCGGCGCACAAGCCCGCATCCGCGCCAACCGCAAAGGCGCAGGCGAACTGCGCCTGTCCTTCGGCTCGCTGGACGAACTCGACGGCCTGCTCACCCGCCTGGGCGTGCGCGACGAATAACCGCACCCGCTGCATCCCAACCGGCAACAAAAACCGCCGCGCGGCACTCGCGCAGGCGGTTTTTATGTCGGGCAAAGCGGCTGGCGCGAACGTGGGGGGCGCACACGCCCGCCGCATAGCCGCCCAAAGGCGGGCGCAGCCCCCCTTGGGGGGCAGTGAGTGACAGACGCGAAGCGGCTGGCGCGAACGAGGGGGGCACACTACATGCGGATGCAGTTCTTGCCCGCGCTTTTTGCCTTGTAGAGCGCGTTATCCGCCTGTTTGATCAGCGAATTCTGGTTGGGCATGGAGGGGTGGCGTGCGGCTAGCCCGATACTCACGCTGCCTTTCCACTCACCACCCGATTCAAAGGCCACGCTCAGTTTATTAACGTTGTCGTGCACGCGCCGCGCCAGCATGAAGGCATCGCGCAGCAGCGTGCCGGGCAGCACGATGAGAAATTCATCGCCGCCCAGACGGGCGACGAGATCGTCACCGCGCACCGCATCGCGCAGGCAGGACGCCACCGCGCACAGCAGCTTGTCGCCCGCGTCGTGCCCGTAGGTATCGTTGACCGACTTGAAGTGGTCGGCATCAATCATCATGCAGCACAGCGCCAGATCGCGCTCTTGCGCCTCGCTCCACACGCGAGCCAGATAGCGCATCGCCTGACGGCGGTTGGGCAGACCGGTGAGCGTGTCGGTAAAAGACAAATCTTTCAGGTAATCATTGACCTTGCGCAGCGCCTCGGTGCGCTCGGCCACTTTTACTTCCAGTGAATCCTTCAGCGTCTGCAATTCGTGGCTGCGATCGAACATCGCATTGACCAGATTGAGCAGGATTTTCACCAGCGGCTCGCGCCGTTTGTCTTCTTCGTCGTATTTTTCAAAGGCATCGGCAGGCGTCGCATTCGCCTCAATGGCCTGAATCTGCAAGGCCATGGAGCGGTCCTGCGTGAGGATGTGCAGCCCCAGCCAGCTAATCAGAAAGTCCAGCAACTGCCGGCAGGTGGTGACGTAATTTTCTTCGCGCAAATCCATGAACATGGACGAGGCGTAGGCAAGAAACTTGGTGTGGCTGTCGTAGTGTTCTTCCACGTGGCGAAGATCCACCGCAAACATGCGCATCAGTTTTTCTTCTTCGCTGAAGTGGTATTTGGCGTAGTCGGCAGCTTCCGAGACCATAATTTTGGCCTCTTCAAAGCTGAGCGCATCGCTCGCGATTTTGTCGCCCAGCGCATTGATCAGCACAACCAGCCGCTTGTGCTGCTGGTCGACCGAGTCAATGTGGACGGCAAAATCCTCACTCCATTCAAACGCGGACATACGTACAACCTCTTGTGCCTCGACGATATAGTTTTTTCCTATCGGAAAACCGACTTATCCGCAAATTGTACTCGTACTGGATTGTATACACGCTGGATTCTCTTTGATTTTTCTCAAAAAGCGCCCCAGGCGCGGCGCGACGCGATGATGGTAGTCTTGCCGCCCCATGGCAAGCACGCTTTTCGACATTCTGGCCGACCAAAAAATTGCCGGCGCACTCTCGCGCGGCGAATTCGACGACCTGCCCGGCGCGGGGCGTCCGCTGGTGTTTGACGACGAACCCTTCACCACGCCCGAACAGCGCATGGCCAACCACGTGCTGAAAAACGCCGGTTTCACGCCGCGCGAAGTGCTGGTGCGCAAGGAAATCGCCCGCCTGCGCAAAGAAATCGCCGCGCGCGCCGAAGACGACGAAGAACGCCACCACCTGCGCCGACGCCTGGGCGCGCTGCTGGTGCAACTGGCACACACGCGCTGACCCCCGGGTATCACTCCAGATTTTGCACCTGCTCGCGCATCTGCTCGATGCACAGTTTGAGTTCCATCGCCGCCTGTGTGACTTCGGTGACGGCAGATTTTGAGGCCAGCGTGTTGGCTTCGCGGTTGAGTTCCTGCATCAAAAAATCCAGCCGCTTGCCGCAGGCGCCCGTCTGGCGCAGGATGCGTTCAACTTCGTCCAGATGCGTGGCAAGCCGCGCCAGTTCTTCGGCGACATCAATGCGCGTGGCAAACACCGCCACTTCCTGCAAGATGCGGTCTTCTTCAACGGTCTCGACCATTTCGCGGATGCGCGCGCGCAGCCGTTCGGTGTAGGCAGCTTGCGCGGCGGGAATGCGCGGGGCGACTTGCTGCAAAATTTCGCGCATGGCATCCACCCGCCCCTGTATGACGGCGGCGAGTTTTTCGCCTTCGCGCGCACGGCTGGCGATGAATTCGTCCAGCACTTGCTGCGTCAGCGCGGCAACTGTGGCGACGATGGCGTCGCCATCCAGCGGCGCTTCTTCCAGCACGCCCGGCCAGCGCAGGATTTCGCCCACCGTCAGCGGCGCGGCTTGCGGCAGACGGTGGCGCACGTCGGCTTCCGCTTCGGCAAGACGTTCCAGCAGCGCCGCGTTCAAGCGCAAGGCCGCGCCCGCCTGACTGGCTGCGTCGGTCTGCATCTGCAAGCGACAATCGACCTTGCCGCGCTGCAAACGGGCGCTCATCGCGGCGCGCAACTGCGGTTCGCAATGGCGCAGTTCGTCGCCGATGCGAAAGTTGAGATCCAAAAAGCGGGAATTGACGCTGCGCAGTTCAAGGTGCAGGCTCACCGCGCCCAGCGTGGCGCTGGCGGCGGCAAAGCCGGTCATGCTGTGAATCATGGTGCGGAAAAGTCCGTCAGGCTAAGAGAGCCGGGGATTATACGCGGCAAGCCAGCCGCTCGTCCGTTGCCATGCGGTACAGACACTGCGCGCGCAGCGGGTGTCCTTCGGGCAGCGCCGGGTGCGCCCAGTCGCCCGCGTGGCGCATTCCCAGCCGCACCATCAGCGCGCGCGAACGCGCATTGCTGCACGCCGTACACGCCACCAGTTGCGGCAGTTTCAAGTGCGTGCGCGCAAACGCGCTCACCGCACTGGCGGCTTCAAAGGCGTAGCCGCGCCCCCAGTGTTCGCGCGCCAGCCGCCAGGTCAGCTCCACGCAAGGGGCGAACGGATGCGTGCCCGCGCTGCGCTCGTGCAGACCGCAAAAGCCGAGAAAACGCCCGTCTTCGCGCCGCTCCACCACCCACACGCCCCAGCCGCGACGCGCCAGCAGCAAGGCAAAGGCGCGCGCCTGCCGCTGGCTTTGCCGCGCATCGAGCAGCGCGGGGTAATGCGCCATCACCTGCGGGTCGGCATTCATGCGGGCAAACAGCGGCACATCTTCGCGCCGCCACGCCCGCAGCCGCAGGCGGGCAGTCGCCAGCAAAGCCGCCCCATCCTGCGGGCTGGCAGCGGTTTTTTTTACGGGCAAGCGTGTGGTTTTCATCATGTCGCGCGGAAAATTCGGGGGTAAACTTAGCACCTTCTTTTTGTCGTTCGCATCCGTTGTTACTCGATGAGTGCGCAATCTTTCCCGTTTGATGAACAAAAACTGCGTGAGACCTTTCGCGGTTTCTCGCTGCCTTTTTGTCCCTACCACCTCAACGCACTGGCTACCGAAGTCTCGCGCGAAGACACCAACAGCCGCCGCATGTGCGAAATCCTCAGCAAAGATACGGCGCTGACCGCGCTGCTCTTCCGTCTGGCCAATTCCCCCGCCTTCGGTCTGTGCATGGGCACCGATTCGATTCAGGAAGCGGCCCACACCGTCAAACATCGTCCGTTTCTGGCGATGATGCATCTGGAATTGCTCAAGTTGCCCGAGTCCAGCCGCTTTCTGCTGCAATACTGGGCAAACGTGGTGTATGCCGCCAACCTGTGTGCGGAACTATCCGAAATCATCGGCAAAACATCGCGCGAATCCGCCTACACCTTCGGCATGATGCACCACTGCGGCGCGCTGCTGCTGGCGCAGCGTTTTGCCAACTACCCGGAAGTGTGGGAAGCGGCAGGCACTTCGCCCGCGCACAGCTTCACGCAGATGGAAGACGAGGCGCTGGCCACCAACCACGCCACCATCAGTTATTACACGGCGCGCGGCTGCGGGCTGCCGGAATGGCTCACCCAGGCCATTTTGCATCACCACGACTATGGCGCGCTGACCGGCGCACTGCTGCTGCCCGATGAATCGTGCGCGCTGATTGCCAGCGCCGCGATTACCGACCACATCCTCACCGAACGCCTGTTTGCCCGCCCGGACGCAGAATGGGAACGCGCCCAGCCGGCGGTGGCCGATTACCTCAACATCGCACCGCAGGCGGTCGAAGACCTCGTCGATGACGTGCAGGTGCAGGTCGAAGCGCAACAGCGCCAGCGCGAAAGCCTGCAACCGAACCGGGGCGAAGAACCGCCCGTGTAAGCGCCGCGTGCGGGTGCGTGGCGGCAGCGCTACGCCCGCACCCAAAGCGCCTGCCATTGTGGTTGCGCGCATTGTGTAAGGTGCATTTTTTTGTGATACTTACGCCTTTTGTGCGCCGCAACACGACGCACGGAACAGCCATCGTTTTTTGAAGGAGAACGTGCATGTTGATTGGGATTCCCAAGGAATGCGCTGCGGGGGAAACCCGCGTGGCCGCCACGCCCACCAGTGTGGCGCAACTGCAAAAACTCGGCTTCGAGGTCATGGTGGAGCGCGGCGCTGGTGAAGCCGCCAGCTTTCACGATGCCGCTTATGCCGAAGCGGGCGCGCGCGTAGGCAGCGCCGAAGAAGTCTGGCAGCAGCCCATTGTTTTCAAGGTCAATGCGCCGACGGACGCAGAAATCGCCCGTCTGCAACAAGGCGCCACGCTGGTCTCTTACATCCAGCCAGCGCAAAACCCGCAGCGCCTCGAAGCCTTGGCCGCGCGCGGCACAAACGTGCTGGCGATGGACATGGTGCCGCGTATTTCGCGCGCGCAATCGCTCGATGCCCTCTCGTCCATGGCCAACATCAGCGGCTATCGCGCCGTGGTCGAAGCCGCGCACGAGTTTGGCCGTTTCTTCACCGGCCAGATTACCGCCGCCGGCAAAGTGCCGCCCGCCAAGGTGCTGGTCATCGGCGCAGGCGTGGCAGGTCTGGCCGCCATCGGCACTGCCGTCTCGCTGGGCGCAGTGGTGCGCGCCTTTGATACGCGCCTGGAAGTGGCCGAACAGATTCAATCGATGGGCGGCGAATTCCTCAAGCTCGATTTCGGCGGTGAAGACGGCGCTTCCAGCGATGGCTACGCCAAGGTAATGTCGGAAGAATTCATCGCCGCCGAAATGAAGCTCTTTGCCGAACAGGCCAAAGAAGTCGACATCATCATCACCACCGCCGCCATTCCCGGCAAACCGGCACCGCGCCTGATTACCGCCGACATGGTCGCGGCGATGAAGCCCGGTTCGGTCATCGTCGATCTGGCCGCCGCCACCGGCGGCAACTGTGAGCTGACCCGCGCCGGCGAAATTCACCGCACGGAAAACGGTGTGTCCATCATCGGCTACACCGACTTGGCCGCCCGCCTGCCGGCGCAATCTTCGCAGCTCTACGCCACCAACCTGGTCAACTTCGCCAAGCTGGTCTGCAAGCAAAAAGACGGTCAACTCGCGCTGGACCAAAGCGACACCGTGGTGCGCAACATGAGCGTGGTCACCGCCGGTGAAATCACCTTCCCGCCGCCTGCCATCAGTGTCAGCGCCGCGCCGGCAGCGCAAAAAGCCGCGCCGGCAGCCGCCGCGCCGAAAAAGGCGGGCGTGTCCAAGCGCACCGTGCTGATCGGGCTGGGAACGCTGGCCGTGCTCTTCTTGCTCATCGGCGCCTTCTCGCCCCCGGCCTTCCTCCAGCACTTCATGGTGTTTACGCTTTCCTGCGTGGTCGGCTACTACGTCATCTGGAACGTGACGCACGCGCTGCACACGCCGCTCATGGCGGTAACCAACGCCATCAGCGGCATCATCGTGGTCGGCGCCATTTTGCAAACCGGCAGCGATTCCGGATGGGTGATTTTCTTCGCCTTCCTCGCCACGCTGGTCGCCACCATCAACATCGTTGGCGGCTTCACCGTCACACACCGAATGCTCAACATGTTCAGAAAGGACCGGGGGTAAGCCATGTCACAAGGTCTCGTCATGGCGGCCTATATCGTCGCCGCACTCTTTTTCATCATCAGTCTGGTCGGCCTCTCGAAACAGGAAACCGCCCGTTACGGCAACCTGTTCGGCATGATCGGCATGGGGCTGGCACTGGTTGCCAGCATTGGCAGCGTCCAGCCCAACGGCTGGGTGTACATCTTCGTGGCCATGGCCATCGGTAGCGGCATCGGCGCCTTTTTCGCCCGCAAGGTGGAAATGACGCAAATGCCCGAACTGGTCGCCATCCTGCACAGCTTCGTCGGTCTGGCCGCCGTGCTCGTCGGCCTGAACAGCTACGCCGATTCGGGCCAGCACGTTCTTGACCCCGCCATGCACACGGTGCATCTGGTGGAAGTCTTCCTCGGCGTGTTCATCGGCGCGGTCACGTTCACCGGCTCGGTGGTTGCTTTCGGCAAGCTGCGTGGTCTGCTCTCTTCCAAGCCGCTGATGCTGCCGCACCGCCACAAGCTGAACCTTGCCGCGCTGGTAGTCTCGTTCGTGCTGATGCTCGTCTTCGTCCTCGGCGGGGGTGAATCGCAATTCGCGCTGGGGCTGATGACCTGCATCGCGCTGGCCTTCGGCTGGCATCTGGTCGCCTCCATTGGCGGTGCCGACATGCCGGTGGTCATCTCCATGCTGAACTCCTACTCCGGGTGGGCGGCAGCGGCTGCCGGTTTCATGCTGGACAATGACCTGCTGATTGTCACCGGCGCACTGGTTGGCTCCAGCGGCGCGATTCTTTCCTACATCATGTGCAAGGGCATGAACCGCTCGTTCATCGCCGTCATCGCTGGCGGTTTCGGCACCGACGGCACCAGCGCTGCGAAGGAAGAAGAAACCGGCGAATACCGCGAAATGACGCCCGAAGACGTTGCCGAACTGCTGAAAAACTCCAGCTCGGTCATCATCACCCCGGGCTACGGCATGGCGGTGGCGCACGCGCAGCATCCGGTGGCAGAAATCACCGCCGAACTGCGCAAACGCGGCATCAACGTGCGCTTTGGCATTCACCCGGTGGCTGGTCGCCTGCCCGGTCACATGAACGTGCTGCTGGCCGAAGCGCGCGTGCCCTATGACATCGTGCTGGAAATGGACGAAATCAACGAAGATTTCGCCGACACCGACACCGTGCTCGTCATCGGTGCCAACGACACCGTCAACCCCGCTGCGGCGGAAGACCCCTCCAGCCCCATCGCCGGTATGCCGGTGCTGGAAGTGTGGAAGGCGCAAAACGTCGTGGTCTTCAAGCGTTCCATGAACGCGGGCTACGCCGGCGTGGCCAACCCGCTGTTCTTCCGCGAAAACGCCAGCATGTGCTTTGGCGACGCGCGCGCCACGATGGAAAACATCCTGAAAGCGCTGTAAGCCGCAACGGCTCGCAAAGCCACAAAAAAACCGGCGACACGCTCGCCGGTTTTTCTTTTTCTGCGCCCCCCCGCTCACAGCAGCACAAAATAGCCCCACAAACCCAGCAGCAGAACGCAAAAACCATTGAGCAGACCGCCGGCGCGCAGCATGTCGCGCTGGCGTATGTGCCCGGTGCCGAACACGATGGCGTTGGGCGGCGTGGCCACCGGCAGCATGAAGGCGCAGGAAGCGCCCACGCCAATAATCAGCACCAGCGCCGTCTCGGCCATGCCCATTTGCCGCGCCACGGCAGCAAACACCGGCACCAGCAGCGCTGCCGAGGCGGTGTTGCTGGCAAATTCGGTGAGCACGGCAATAAAGAGGGCGACACCCAAAATGACCAGCAGCGGATGCGCCCCGCCCAGCAGCGCGCCCATCTGCTCGCCCAGCACAGCGGCAGCACCAGATGTTTTCAGCAAATCCGAAAGCGCCAACCCGCCGCCAAACAAAAACAGCACGCCCCAGTCGGTGTTCTCGGCAATCTGCCGCCAGCTTGCCAGACGCAAAATGGCAATGGCCGCCGCCGCCGCAAGCGCAATGAAGGTGTCTTGCGAAGAGATGTTCAGCGCCTCGGCGACCCAATCGCCCAGCATCCACGCCAGCGCCGTTGCCGCAAACACCAGCATGGTCAGCACGCGCTGCGGCGTCCAGTCAATGGTGTCCCGGGCAAGTTCCACGCTGCGGCTCAAATCCGGGCGCAGCACCAGCCACAGCGCCAACACCATCAGCGGCAGCAACACCAGCACCAGCGGCAGGCCAAACATCATCCAGTCGGCAAAATTCAGGTTCAGCGCCTTGGCGGCAATGGCGTTCGGCGGCGAACCGACCAGCGTGCCCAGCCCGCCAATACTGGCGGCATAGGCAATGCCCAGCAGCACAAAGGTAAAGGCGTTGCGATCTTTCTGGCAATCCAGCGTGCTGAGCACGCCCAGCACCAGCGGCAGCATCATCGCCACCGTGGCGGTGTTGCTAATCCACATCGAAAGCAGCGCCGTGACCACAAACAGCAGCAGCGCGACCACGCCCAGATGCGCATCGGCAAGCGACATCAACCAGACGGCAATCTTGCGATCCAGTTTTTGCACGCGCAGCGCGGTCGATAGCGCAAAACCGCCAAAAAACAGGAAGATAATCGGGTCGCCAAAGCTGGCCAGCGCCCTTTTCGTATCAACGCCAGAAAAGCCCAGCGCCAGCGCGCCCACCGGAATCAGAATCGCAGTGATGGTGACGTGAATCGCCTCGGTCAGCCACAGCACCGCCACAAACAGCAACAGCGCCAAGCCCTTGCGCGGCGCGGCGCCAAAGGGCAGCACGTAATAGAGCAACACGGCAGCCAGCAGTGCCGCCAGCACAATCGCCCAGGAACGGCGCGCGGAAAGATCGCTGCGCTCCATTTCGTCGGCGGGCAGTGCGATGGTCGCCCGGGGGGCGTTTGTTGTTATCTCGTCCATGGGGTAAGCGGGCAGAAAAAACGCGCGTCAACGCACAACGCCGGCGAAGCCCGTGGCTTCGCCGGTCGGGAGAAAAAACGCTGCGCAAGCCCTGCGTGCGCTTGCGCAAAGTCTGGCTCAGGCGCGCTCTTCGCGCTCGCGCCGTTTGGCAGCGGCGGCGTCCTTATCCATGTTGCTGGAAATAAAGCGGGTCAGATAGAAGCCCATCACAATCACGAAGCCAATCGTAAACAGGCTCAGCAGGCCAATGTCGCTTGTCAGCAATTCCATCATTTGATGTATCTCCTAATGCAGGTTGTGGATGTCACGGAAGCAGGGTAACCGCCGCCTCCTCAGTCTCTGTCGGGAAAGAAATTGTCCCTTGTAGTCGCCAGACCCGGGATTCGTCTTCCAGCAGCAACAGCCGACGGCCATTGCCAAAAGCCTGTGTGGTGCGCGCCTTGTATTCGCCGGGCTGCCCGGTGGGCATCAGCACCAGCGCCTGATCGAGCTGCTCGTGCGCCGGTTGCTGCACCGTCAGCATCAGCATCGGCGGCAGCGCCATATCCGGTGCGCGCTCCAGATGCAGCGTCACGCCCATGGCATCGGCATCAGGCAGCACGGTTGCGCGCAACTGCAATTGCCGCGCCGCCTGCGTGCGCGATTCATCCACTTCGTAGCCCTGCCCCACTTTCGCACGATGCACGTCTTCATCTTTGACCATGCCGTCGAACGAAACCACGGCAAGCCACAGCGTAATCATCCCCGCCACCACTGCCGTGGCCGGCAAGGCGATGAGAATCCACGGCCAAGGGTGCTTGTACCAGGGCTTGTTGTCGGATGCAGCAGCGTGTTCCATAAGCAAAAATCAGCGCAGATGCGGCAGCATGAAGGTGGATTTTTCAACGCGCTGCGAGGGTTTCGGGTCGCCAGGCTGGGTTTCCAGATGGAATTGAATCGGGTTCGCGCCCGGCTCGCCCGCTTCCATCGGCGCCTGCACGTCAACGGTGACCGCTTCGCGCGTGCCGCCCGGCACGGTAACGATACGGTCTTGCCCGTTGCTGATGGTCAGCCCATCCAGCCCGGTGACCGTAATGCGCAGCGTGCGCGGCACTTCCAGCAGGTTGATGATTTGCAGCCGATAGACGTTTTCGATGCGCCCGCCTGCCACTTCGCGTTCGCGGGCGATGCGGTCGGGAATAACGTCCATGCGCAGCGTCGGACGCAACGCCAGCCCCGCCAGCAGCACGGTAATCACCAGCAGCAGGATGGCGCTGTAAATCAGGGTACGCGGGCGGGCAACATGGCGCAGGATTTCCTGGCGCGTCCAGTGCTGCTTCATGGCGTTTTCGGTGGTGTAGCGAATCAGACCGCGCGGTTTCTTGATGCGGTCCATCACCTCGTCACAGGCATCGGCACAGGCCGCGCAGCCAATGCATTCGTATTGCAGCCCATTGCGGATGTCGATGCCCGTGGGACACGCCTGCACGCAAATCAGGCAGTCGATGCAGTCGCCCTTCTTGGCGACATCATCCGTTTTGCGCCGCGCCACGCCGCGCGGCTCGCCGCGTTCGTTGTCGTAGGTGATGATCATGGTGTCGGAGTCGAACATCACGCTCTGGAAACGCGCATAGGGGCACATGTATTTGCAGACCTGCTCGCGCAGCACGGCAGCCAGAACGTAAGTAAAGGCGGCGTAGAAGAAAATCCAGAACGTCTCCCAGGGACCGAAGCTGAAAGTAACCAATTCGGCAAACAGGGTTTTCAGCGGCGTGAAATAGGCCACGAAGGTAAAGCCCGTCCACAACGCCACCAGCGCCCAGACAAGATATTTGGTGGCGCGAATCGAGATTTTGCGCCCGTCCCACGGCGCGGCATCCAGCTTGCGGCGCTTGTTGTGATCGCCCTCAATCTTTTCTTCCAGCCACATGAAGATTTCGGTATACACCGTCTGCGGACAGGCGTAGCCGCACCACAAACGACCTGCAATGGCGGTGAAAAAGAACAGCGAATAGGCTGAAATGATGAGAATCAGGGAAAGGTAAATAACATCCTGCGGCCAGAACACCCAGCCGAAAATGTAAAACTTGCGCTCCACCAGATGAAACAGCACCGCCTGACGACCATCCCATTGCAACCAGGGCAGACCATAAAAAATCAGTTGGGTAATCCAGACCAGCGCCCAGCGCCAGGTGGCAAAACGCCCCTTGACGGAGCGCACATAGAGTTTGCGGCTTTTGCTGTACAGGTCAGATGACGTATTCGCAGCGCCAGCCCCGGCATTGGCCGGCTGGGAAGAAGACGTGTTGTTCTCGGAAGCAGGTGAAGACATGGATGAATTCCTTTTCCTGTGTGCTGAATATCCTGCGCCAGACGGCACAATCGGGCGCGCCGAAGGCAAGCGGCTAGTCTACCCCTTTTCCGCCCGCTCCACACATAAAAAACGGGCGAGGCATGTGCGTAACAGCACGGCCTCGCCCGTTATTTCGTCAGGCTGCGATTACTTGTTGCTCAGCCCCCAGACATAGGCAGCCAGCAACTTGACTTTGTCTTCGCCCAGGAAGTCGCCAAAGCCCGGCATCCGGTTGTTGCGACCTTCGCGGACGTTTTTCTCAATCTGTGCCTGCGAAGAGCTGACCAGCCAGACGTTGTCGGTCAGGTTCGGCGCACCAAGCAGCGGCTGACCGCGACCATCCGGGCCGTGGCAAACCACGCAGTTGGCAGCAAAGACCATCGCGCCACGCTGGGCGGCATCGCTGGCATTAGGCAGATTGGAAAGCGCACGCACGTAGTTGGCAACATCCGTGACATCCGCCGCCGAAAGCACACCGTCAAACGGCGTCATCACGCCAACGCGACCATCGGTGATGGTTTGCACGATGGTTTCCGGCGCACCGCCCCACAGCCAATCGTTGTCGGTGAGGTTCGGGAAGCCCGGCGCACCTTTGGCATCCGCGCCGTGGCACTGCGCACAGTAGGTGGCAAACAGACGCCCACCCATGGCGCGGGCTTCGGCGTTGCGCGCCAGCGCTTCGATGCTTTGACCACGGAACTTGGCGTAGATCGGGTCGTATTTTTGCTTCGCTTTCCCGATTTCGGCTTCGTACTGCCCGACCGAACTCCAGTTCAGGAAGCCCTGGAAGCTCCCCAGACCCGGATAGATGGCCAAATAGACGATGGAGAAAATCACCGTCGCCCAGAACAGGTACAGCCACCAGCGAGGCAGCGGATTGTTGTACTCCGCCAGCGTTTCATCCCATACGTGCGGTTGTACTTCCACCGGCCCGGAGTGACGCTTGTTGTTCGTCATCAAGACGAACAGGCAAAGCCCCACGCCGAACACGACCAGCACAATGACGTACAGATTCCAGAAATTACTTGTGAAATCAGCGCTCATCATTTTTTAACCTTCCTTCCTTTGATTTGCAGCGTTGGTTGAAGACACTGCATCATCATCCTCGGAAAAGGGCAACCGCGCGGCCTCTTCAAACCCTTGCTTCGCGTGCGCGCTCCAGGCCCAGAAACAGATGCCGAGAAAGCACAGCAGTCCGAGCACAACGAACACACTTCGCAGCGGGTTGATGATGTCTTCCACGCGGCCTACCCCCTTTCCACTTTATTTGAAATTGGACAGTGCCGTGCCCAGCCCTTGCAGGTAGGCGACCAGCGCATCCATTTCAGACTTGCCTGTCAATGCACCCGGTGCGGCAGCGATTTCGGCGTCCGTATAGGGCACGCCAACGATGCGCAGCGTCTGCATTTTCTCCTTGATCATGGAGGCATCGACCGGGCGATTCAGCCACGGGAAGGCAGGCATGTTGGAGTCAGGCACCACCGAGCGCGGATTGATCAGGTGGTCGCGGTGCCACGAATCCGAATAACGACCGCCGACGCGAGCCAGATCCGGCCCCGTGCGCTTGGAACCCCACTGGAAGGGGTGGTCGTAGATGGATTCGGCGGCCACGGAGAAGTGGCCATAACGCTCGGTTTCCGCACGGAACGGACGCACCATCTGCGAGTGGCAGTTGTAGCAGCCTTCGCGAATGTAGATGTCGCGCCCGGCCAGACGCAGCGCGTCGTAGGGCTTGATTTCTACTTGCACGGGCTTGCCTTGTGCGTCTTTCGTGTGCACCACAGGCTTGGTCAGGGAATGCTGGAAGAACAGCGGGACGATTTCCACCAGACCACCGACACTGACGGTGAGCAAGGTGAGCACGATCATCAACGCAACGTTGCGTTCGATCGCTTCGTGTGAATTTTTCTGTGCATTAGCCATGTTGTTTCTCCTCAGGCATGCGCGGCAACCGGCAGAACCGGAGCGTTATAGGCTTTCTGGCCGGACAGGGTGCGAACCATGTTGTAGAACATGATGATCATGCCCACAAGGAACAGCGTACCGCCGAGCAGACGGATCGTCCAGAACGGATAGGTGGCTTTCACCGCCTCGATGAAGGAGTAGGTGAGCGTGCCATCGGCATCGGTCGCACGCCACATCAGCCCTTGCATGACACCGGCAATCCACATGGAGGCGATGTACAGCACGATGCCGATGGTGGAGATCCAGAAGTGCACCGTAATCAGGCTGGTCGAGTACATCTCGGTTTTGCCAACCATGCGCGGCAGCAGGTAGTAGATGGCGCCGATGGAAATCATCGCCACCCAGCCCAGCGCGCCAGAGTGCACGTGGCCCACCGTCCAGTCGGTGTAGTGCGACAGCGCGTTGACCGTCTTCACGGACATCATCGGACCTTCAAACGTGGACATGCCGTAGAAGGACAGCGCCACGATGAGGAACTTCAGAATCGGGTCGGTGCGCAGTTTGTGCCAGGCACCCGACAGGGTCATGATGCCGTTGATCATGCCGCCCCAGGACGGAGCCAGCAGAATCAGCGAGAACAACATGCCGACCGATTGCGCCCAGTCCGGCAGCGCGGTGTAGTGCAGGTGGTGCGGGCCGGCCCACATGTAGGTGAAGATCAGCGCCCAGAAGTGCACCACGGACAGGCGATAGGAATACACCGGACGTTCGGCTTGTTTCGGCACGAAGTAGTACATCATGCCCAGGAAGCCCGCAGTCAGGAAGAAGCCCACGGCGTTGTGGCCATACCACCACTGCACCATGGCATCTTGCGCGCCGGCATAGACCGGGTAGGACTGGAGACTGGAGAAGGACACCGGCACCTCGGCGCTGTTGACAATATGCAGCAGGGCAACGGCGATGATGAAGGCGCCGAAGAACCAGTTGGCAACGTAGATGTGGTCGACCTTGCGCGTGGCGATAGTGCCGAAGAAGACCACCGCATAGCTCACCCAGGTGACGGCAATGGCGATGTCAATCGGCCAGACCAGTTCGGCGTATTCCTTGCCGGTGGTGTAGCCCAGCGGCAGCGTGATGGCCGCCGACAGGATGATGAGTTGCCACATCCAGAAGGTGAACATCGCCAGCCCCGGGGCGAACAGCCGCGTATGGCAGGTGCGTTGCACCACATAGTAGGAAGTGGCAAACAGCGCACAGCCACCAAACGCGAAAATCACCGCGTTGGTGTGCAGCGGGCGCAGCCGGCCAAAATGGAAAAATTCGCCTACGTTGCTGAGGTTCAGCTCCGGCCAGACCAGTTGGGCGGCACAAAGGACGCCAACCAGCATGCCGACGATGCCCCATACCACCGTCATGATGGCAAACAGGCGAACGACTTTATAGTCATAAGTCGCTTGCGATTGCATGAAAACACCCCTTTGGTTGATGAAAATGACACTACTAGAAGCGGTCTTCCCGCGCGTGGCGCGCGGTACCGACACGTCTCGCGCGTTGCAGGATACGCTATCGCGCAAGCCGTAAATTGATGCAAGTCAAGGTGACATTGTATTTCCGTCCACAGACGGCACGAAACGCCTGTAACAATTTCAGCCGCCCTCGCCCCGAAAACCGCGCCATCCCGCCTGTATTTCCGACTGATTCTGTATGCTTATCGGATTTTCAAGAAACAATTTTGCGCCCCGTGCCGCCGTTTGCGCCTCTTGCGAAGAATTGTTTTTCGCAATATAGTTCTTGAGTTTACCATTTCATTCCGTTAGGGGTGCCCGCGCAAAACGTGCGGGCTGAGAACACACCCTTGGAACCTGCCCCGGGTCATGCCGGCGAAGGGAAACGTCATGAATGCCTCTTGCCATGCGGGTTCTACGCCCGCGCCCGCCTCTTCTTCCATTGCCAACGTGCTCTCCGTCGCCGGGGTTGACCCTTCCGGCGGTGCCGGTGTGCTGGCCGACCTGAAAGCCTTTTGCGCCTGTGGCGTGTATGGTTGCGGCGTCATCGTCGCCTTGACCGCACAAAACACCCAGGCCGTCACGGGCGTGCACGTGCCGCCCACCGATTTTCTGCGTTTGCAGCTTGACACCCTGTTTGCCGACGTGCGCATTGACGCGGTCAAAATCGGGATGCTCGGCTCGGCACCGGCCACGCGCACGGTCGCCGAACGTCTCGCCCACTGGCAGGCCGCGCGCATCGTGCTTGACCCGGTGATGATTGCCAAAAGCGGCGATGCACTGCTGGACAAAGACGCCGTCGCCGAACTGCGCGAGGCGCTGCTGCCGCAGGCGGCGCTGATTACGCCCAATCTGCCCGAAGCTGGCGTATTGCTGGAAGCCCGCGCGCCCGATACACCGCGCGAAATGCGCCAAGCCGCCGAAAAACTGCGCCGCCTGCTGCCCGATGACCAACGCTGGATTTTGCTCAAAGGCGGCCATTTGCCCGGCAACGAAGTCTACGACCTGCTTTTTGACGGCGAGCGTATGGTGGAATTTCACTCGCCGCGTATCGCCACGCGCAACACGCACGGCACCGGATGCAGCCTGTCTTCGGCGATTGCGGCGTTTCTCGGGCGCGGTTTTGCCATGGAAGAAGCCGTCGCGCGCGCGCGCGACTGGCTGCATGAGGCCATCGCGCAATCGGGCGCACTAAGCGTCGGTCACGGCCACGGGCCGGTGCACCACTTTCATGCCCTGTGGTCGGGCGTGCGCTGATACAGGCGGGCTGTGACGGATACAAAAGGGGAACCCGCCTGGGTTCCCCTTTTTGTGAGCAAACAAGAAAAGCGCGGCGGTTGCGTTCAGCGCCCGTGGCGTTGCGCCCACTTCTTGTTCAATTCCGCCTCGGCTTCATAGGCTCCGGCGGGCAGGCGGTGGGCGATGCCCTTGTGGCAATCAATGCAGGTTTCGCCAGAGGTTTCCGCTTCGGTGTGTTTTACCTGCGCGCGTTTTTGCTGGCGCGCCAAATCGAAGGCATCGAAAACGTGGCAAGAACGGCATTCGCGCGAATCGCTCTCCTTCATCCGTTTCCACTCGTTCAAAGCCAAGCGTATACGTTCCTGCTCGAACTTCTCGCGGGTATCCACGCTGCCGGTCATTTTCCCCCATACCTCTTTCGCCGCCTTGACCTTGCGGATCAGCTTGTGCACAAGCGGTTTGGGAACGTGGCAATCCGCACAAACCGCGCGCACGCCGGTGCGGTTGATGTCGTGGATGCTGCCACGGTATTCCTGATAGACGTTGTCTTTCATCTCGTGGCAGGAAAGGCAGAACGGCTCGGTGTTGGTCCATGTGAGGGCGGCGTCAAAGCCCATCCAGCCCACCGCGCCAACGACGATTCCCGCCACCAGCAAGGCGCCCACCGACCAGCGGACAGAGGGCGACCAAAGCCGCCGCCACAGTGAATCTTTGCCTGTCTGGGTGTCTCTCATGGTGTTGCCTCCTGTCTATTTGCCAGCGGCGCGAAATTCGTTATCCACCAAGGGTTTGGCATCCAGTTGCGGGACATGGCAGGACAGACAGAAATAACGGCGACCATCCACCACATCGCGCGCCACGCCATCCTGATCGATGTAATGGAAGTCCGACATTTTCACCGTCTTTTCCTTGTCGGAATTGGGCCATTCGTGGCAGCGGATGCACTGGTTCACTTTCAGGTCAATCTCATATTTTTCAACCTGATGCGGCACCAGCGGCGGTTGCTGGCGAAAGGCGCGGTCCAGCGCCACCCCGTCCTGCACGCGATAGGTGTCAGGGGCGACATCTTCCACATCCACATCCGCGCCCCGCAGCGAGCGAACCTCAGCGGCATTGCCCGCTGCGGGCACAAAAAACGTCACGCCAAAAGCGACGACAAAAGCCAGAGTTTTTGCATTCACAGCGTTTCCCCCTTCACTGGTTTGCCTTGTGCCAACGGGGCACAAAACGGAAGACATTTTCCGGGCAGACATCAATGCACCGCCCGCAGTTGGTACAGCTCACACCGGTAATCACCGGACTTTGCTCGCCCCACAGGGGGCCATGCAACACCTGCCGTTCCGGGCAAACGGCAAAGCATTCCATGCAGCGGTCGCAGCGTTCCCGTTCGGTCGCCGCCACCCGCAGCAAGGCCGTATGCCCTAGCACACCGCCGTAGAACGCGCCCACCGGACACAGTGCGCCGCACCAGAGCCGTGGTGTCACGGCAAAATCCAGCACAAAGACGGCCAGCGTCAGCAAGACGGTTGCCGTGCCTACGCCCCACGCGCCATAGACCAGGCCGCGATGCAGCATGGTGACCGGATTGACAAATTCCCAGGCGATGGTTCCGGTGAGCAGCGAAGTCAACAGCACGCCGCCCAACAGACCGTAGCGCACGGAACGGGGCAGGGACGCGCCATCCCGCCAGCCCAAGCGTGTCCGCGCCCAGGCAGCACAATCCGTCACCATATTGACCGGACACACCCAGGAACAAAACACCCGCCCGCCAACCAGCAGGTAGAAAACGGTGACAATCAGCGCCCCCCACCAAACGCTCGCCAGCACGGGATGCCCCGCCAGCAACGACTGCAAGGCAATCAGCGGGTCGGTCAGCGGCAGGACATCCAGGGTCAGGCTGGAAGCCAGCGTGCCTTTCACAATCCACCAGCCGCACAAGGGGCCGACAAGAAACAGCCCCAGCAGCGCCAGTTGCACCAGGCGGCGGCAGACCAGCCAGCGGTTGGCCGCCCACCAGCCCTGTTGCGCCGCTTTCTTTTGCCCGGGGAACGTGCGGGATACCGTCATGGCGCAGCACCTCCCCCCGTGCCACCGGTCTCTGAGCCGTTCAGACCGGGAATCGTGCTCAGCGCAGGCGTATCGTCCACGCCCCGCGCCGGCAGGGTAATCAGGTCATCGCCGACCAGAGAATGACCGCCCGCCTTGTCTTTTTCTTCCCATCCTAGCCGGTAATGTTTGCCCAGTTCGCCCTTGGCCTCGCTCAGCGGCAACACCTTGATGGCCGCCTTTTCCAGCACGCAGGACTTCTCGCACTTCCCGCACCCCGTGCAATGTTCGCTGTGCACGGTCGGGATAAACTGGGCGTGTTTGCCCGTGCGCACATTGTGCTGTGTTTCCAGCGTAATGGCTTCATCAATGCGGGGGCAGACGCGGTAGCAGACATCACAGCGCAGCCCCAGCCAGTTCAGGCAGGTTTCGTGATCCAGCAACACCGCCAGACCCATTCTGGCCGCGTTGATGTCGGTGAGCGCATGATCCAGCGCCCCCGTGGGACAGGCCGGTACACAGGGGATGTCTTCGCACATCTCGCACGGCACGATGCGGGCATTGAAGAACGGCGTGCCCAGTGGCACGCCATCGCCAACTTCCGCCAGCTTCAGCGTGCCATAGGGACAATCGCGTACACACAACCCGCAGCGCACACAGGCGGCGAGAAAATCCGCTTCCGGCAACGCGCCCGGAGGCCGCAGCGCAACTTCCGCATTACTTCTGCTGCGGGCAGGAATGCTCAGCAGCAAAGGCAGCAAAGCTGCGCCGCAAGCCGCCCGCACAGCCCCTTTCAAGGCTGCCCGCCGCCCGCTGTTTACAGGTTCGCCGCCCTGTGCCATTGCCTTACGCCTTCACCACTTTTACTGCGCACTTCTTGAAGTCCGTCTCTTTGGACAGCGGACAGGTCGCATCCAAAGTAATCTTGTTGATCAACTGACTTTCATCGAAGAACGGCATATAGACCA
>JAFZMK010000175.1 GCA_017553285.1 Rhodocyclaceae bacterium | reverse complement strand
GGTCTGGTTTACCGCCACCATGCTGGTCGCCGCCATCGGCATACCGATGATGCTCGAAAAAGTCAGCGCCTACGACTACGGCGCGCTGCAAAAGCGCCACGGCGGCAGCAACCTGGGCAGCGCCTGGAACGCCGTGCGCGCCGGTTCGCAATTTTTCGGTCTGCTCGTGCTCAGCCTGCCGCTGTGGCTGATTCCCGGCATGGGGCTGATTATTGGCGTTGGCCTCTCCGCCTGGCTGAACCTGAAAGCCTTCGGCTATGACGCGCTGATGCTGCACGCCGACCGCGAAGAACTCGCCGCGCTGCCGCGCCGCCATCGTGACAGCCTCTTTATCATCGGCACGCTCAGCGCGCTGCTCGCCTACATCCCGCTGCTCAATTTGTTCGCCCCCGCCCTGTGCGGGCTAACCTTTGTGCACTACCTGCTCACCGCGCTGGAAGCCCACCGCGAACAGCAAAACACCCTGCCCGTCCCGTTATGACCACCGTTCCCCAATCCGTCGGCATTGTTGAACCGCGTCGCGTCGCGTTTGACGAACCGCTCACCCTGCGCTGCGGCGCCACTCTGCCCGCCTATGAGCTGGTCTATGAAACCTATGGCGAACTCAATCAAGACGCCAGCAACGCCGTGCTCATCTGCCACGCCCTTTCCGGCTCGCATCACGTTGCCGGTGTCTATGCCGACAACCCGAAAAACACCGGCTGGTGGGACAACCTCATCGGCCCGGGCAAACCGCTGGATACGCGCCGCTTTTTCGTCATCGGCGTCAATAATCTTGGCGGCTGTTTTGGCAGCACGGGGCCAGCGAGCATCAATGCAGAAACCGGCAAACCGTGGGGCGCGGATTTTCCCTTCGTCACCGTCGAAGACTGGGTGCACACCCAGGCACGGCTGGCGGACCACCTCGGCATTGCCCGCTTTGCCGCCGTCATGGGCGGCAGCTTGGGCGGAATGCAGGCGATGTCCTGGTCGCTGCAATACCCGGAGCGCCTCGCCCACGCCATCGTCATTGCCAGCGCGCCGCATTTGAGCACGGAAAACATCGCCTTCAACGAAGTCGCCCGTCAAGCCATTCTCAGCGACCCCGATTTTCACAATGGTCATTTCTACACCCACGGCGTCGTGCCCGCGCGCGGGCTGCGGCTGGCGCGGATGCTTGGCCACATCACCTATCTTTCGGACGACTCGCTGGCGCAAAAATTTGGCCGCGCGCTGCGCCACGGCAAGGCATCGTTCAGTTACGACATTGAATTTGAAGTCGAATCCTACCTGCGCTATCAGGGCGAACGCTTCGCCAAATTCTTTGACGCCAACACCTACCTGCTCACCACCCGCGCGCTTGATTACTTCGACCCCGCGCTGGAACACGGCGGCGACCTCGCCGCCGCGCTGGCGCCGGCCACGGCGGATTTCCTGCTGGTTTCTTTTAGCACGGACTGGCGTTTTTCGCCCGCGCGCAGCCGCGAAATCGTGCACGCGCTGGTAAAAAACCGCCGCCGCGTAAGCTACGCCGAAATTCCCAGCCCTGCCGGTCACGACTCCTTCCTGCTCGACAATCCGCAGTACCACGCCGTATTGCGCAGCTATTTCGCCCGCATCGGAGAACAAACATGCCGCTGAATGACCGCATCGACTTTGACGTCATCACCGACTGGATTCAGCCCGGCGAAAAGGTGCTGGATTTGGGCTGTGATGACGGCCAACTGCTCGCCCACCTCATTGATGCGCGCGGCATTTGCGGCTATGGCGTGGAAAAAGACCCGGCGCGGGTCATCGACTGCATCCAGCGCGGCATCAACGTGCTGCAAATCGACCTTGAAGGCGGCTTGAACGACTTTGACGACCAGTTTTTCGACCACGTCATCATGAGCCTCTCGCTGCAAGCCATTCAGAACACCGTCGGCATTCTGCACGAGATGCTGCGCGTCGGGCGCGAAGCCATCGTCAGTTTTCCCAACTTCGCCTACTGGCGTCACCGCCAGAGCATCATCAACGGGCGGATGCCGGTCTCGGACAGCCTACCCTACCAATGGTTCGACACCCCCAACGTGCGCTTTTTCACCATTGCGGATTTTGAAACCCTGTGCGCCGACAACGGCATCACCATCCGCGAACTACGCGCCTTTGACGACAATCAACCCATCACCGAAGAACCCAACTTCCTCGCCAGCCTCGCCATCTGCCGTCTGACCAAATAGCGCGGGGCGCCGCCGCGCCTCTCAAAAGAACGCGCCCAAAAGAAAACGCCACCTTCGCAGGTGGCGCTTTTTCGTGGGGGCGAAGGCGGTCTTACTGTTCGTAGACCTTCTTCACGCCCGCGCCCACGTCACCGGCTTCTACGTAGCCGATGGTGCCCGGGTTGGCGGCGACATAGTTCGCCACCGCAGAACCATTGGATTCTTCATGCGGCGCTTTGCCCTTGCCGGTAAATTCCAGCTTCGCCCAGTAGGCTTTAATCTGGTCGCTGGATTTGCCCACCACGTTGGGATAGAAGGTGTTGCGCAGCGCGGCGTTATCGACCGGCTTGAGCGATTTATCTTTGCCGCTGAAAATCGCCGCCACCTTGTCCTTGCTCAGTTCAGCGGTACCATCGCCCGCATTGACGACGACCACCTGTGCCTGCGCCAGCGGCGCACATGCCGCGCTCAAGGCTGCGGCCAGCAAAAATTTTCTGTATTTGTTCATAGCGATCTCTCCCTGTCAGAAGATGAAGTCAAGCGCGACAGCAACAGCATGACCTTTGCCTTGCGGAGGATAGCTGGGCGCAACGTTGACCAGATAACCGCTCTTGCTCGGGAACTGCGGCTGCACGTAATCATACTGCGCTTTGAGCGCCATATTCTTGCGGAAATCCCAGCGCGTACCAACACTGAAAGTGCGCTGATCTTTCGTCGCCGTTCCATCGAGCACGGCCTGAATCGTCGCCTGCGCTGCAACCGCGCGCTGCACGCCGAAGAACGGCGTCAGTTGTTCGGCTACGCCGTCTGCCATGATGCGGTCGATGGTGTTCGATTCGCTATAACGCAGATACGGCGTGAACTGGCCGAAACGACGCCCAGCCAGCAGGCTCCAGCCACGAGAGCTATTATAGCCTTTGCCAACCTTCACCTGCACATATTCCGCGTTGGCCACCCAGGTGCCATCGTCATAATTGGCGCCAAGCCCCCAGAACGCGCTGGCTTGATCCTTGGTTTCAAAACGTTCGCGGATTTGCTGCGGCACCGGGCTGCCGGTCAATTGGGACAATTGCGACATCGGGTCAAACAGTTGCTGCTCGGCAATCAGCGGCACGAAGGTCAGATCGCCTCGTGTATAGCCCGCGCGCAACGTCCAGGGGCCGGTCTCATAGTTCAGGTTGATATAGGCCATTTTCTTCACTTCCGCATTGTCGTGATTGCGCACGGTCGGATCGGAAGGAATGGTGTCAGCCTTCGCCTGACCAAAGCCACCCTGGAAGGAGAGCATGCCGTCGGACACGTCCCAGTTCGCCAACAATTCGGCCACCTCGGAGTGCGAGAACGAAGCCGACTGACCGTAGACTTCCTGCGCCGGGCGCAGCGCGGTTTGCGCATAGCGGGCGTTCACGTAGTCCGACATCATGAAGAAGGGGTGACCGATACGACCCAGACGCACGGCGTAGGTATCGTTAATCTGATACTTCACGTTCGCCCATTCGATGGACGGCACCCAGTTATCACGCGGGGTGAGTTTGCTCAGCGCCTGCACGGTGAAGGTCAGCCGGTCAATCGGCTCATAGCGCAGTTGCAGCGCGCCGCGCGTCTCAGGGGCAAGACCGAGGTGCCCCGATCGCCCGACACCGGATTGCATCCCCGCGCCGCCGGTAAAGTCAGCATCGCCACGGCTGAAGTAGGTTGCGCCCAGCGTGCCGAAGCCGGAAATCTGGAAGTCGTCTGCCATTGCAGGCGCTGCACACGCCAAACCAACGGCAATCACGCTCAAACGCAGGGCAAACTGTTTTTTCTTGCTCATCGTAGTTCTCCTCTTAAAAGAAACGGAAATTAAATACGGTACTTCTGAACTTCTTTGTTAATCTTGCCGGCCAGTTCTTCCAGGTCGCCGACGCTGGCCGAAGTGCGCGAGGCGGCAGTGTCGTTTTCATCCAGCGCCTCGTTGATGCTGGCAAACTGGGTAGAAATTCTTTCCGTGGCGGCGCGCTGGTCGGATACACCGAGGACGATTTCTTCGACCAGCTCGCGCACGTGGATGGAACCATCGCGAATCGCTGTGAGCGCCTGACGCGCTTCGCCGGCAGCCTCGCCGCCTTCCCGCACCATCTGCACCGCCGCCTGCATGGAACTGACCGCAGCCTGCGAGCCTTCCTGAATCTGGTGAATCACCTGCTCGATTTGCTGCGTTGAAGTCGAGGTGCGTTCTGCCAGTTTGCGCACTTCGTCGGCCACCACCGCGAAGCCGCGCCCGGATTCGCCCGCACGCGCTGCTTCGATGGCGGCGTTCAATGCCAGCAGGTTGGTCTGGTCAGCCACTTCGCGAATCACCTGCACCACGCTGGAAACGTTTTCCACCTGCTCTTGCAGATGGGAAATGCTGTTGGCCGCCGAACAGACGGTATCCGACATGTGTTCGATACGCACAATCATCTGGCCGATGGTCTCGCCGCCGCTTTCGGCGGCTTCGCCCGATTCGCGCGCCAGCGTCGCGGCGTGGTCGGTGCGGTCGGAAACGCCCGCGATGTTGTCATTGACCTGTTTCACCGATTCCAGAATCACACCCGAAGCAGAACTGGCATTTTTCGCCACGCTTTCGATGTTCGTCGATACTTCGCGCAGGTCAGTCGTCGCGCCGGACAGCGTTTTCGTGGATTCGACGATTTCACGCAAACTCTTGCGCACCGATTCCAGCAAGTGGTTGGTTGCCGCAGCCGCCTCGCCCATTTCGTCGCGCGAGACCACGGGCAGCTTTTGCGTGAAATCCATGTTGTGCGCAACGCGCAGAATCCCCTTGGTCATCGTGGTCAATGGTTCCATCACCGAACGGCGCAAGGTCACGCCCAGCACCGCCATCAGCACCAGCCCAACCAGCACCGCCACGCCATAGGCGTAGATGGCGCGCGAAGCATCCACGTTCACCGTCGCGTGCAACTGCTGCTGCTGCTGCTGGCGCGATTCGAGCAGCAGCGCATCGAGTTTTTCCTCAATCGGAATCACCTTGGTATACAAATCCATCTGCGCGGCGGCGAGGTTGTCGGCCTTCGCTACGGTGCCGTTGACCGCAGAGGAATATTCGCTGAGCAAGGCGGTCAGTTGTTCGCTCGTCTGCTCTGCGCCCGGCACCTGATGCAGCTCGTTCAGCCCGTCGTTGATTTCCGTGCGCGCCTCCTGCACCTTCTGCGCAAAGCCCGCGCGCAAATCCTCATCTTCTTCCATCAGCAGCGCCAACAGCAACGCGCGGGTGTCCTTGAAGCCATCCGACACCTTGCTCACCGCCGCCATCGCGGGCAGCGACTGCGACACCACCGCGCCGAAAGTATCCTGCATACTGCTCATTTTCCAGACGGCGAAGCCGCCCGCGCTCAACAGACCAAAGACGGAAACAAAGACCAACAAGGCCAATTTTTTTGCGATCGTCATGAGTTTCTCCGTTCGCTTGCAAGGTGCGCTACATCCGCATGACAAGGCCATTTGAGGGGCGCGCCCGCACACGAATGTCCAGTAGGTTGTGACAAATTGAACACAACACGAAACACTTTCGCGACACTCTACGCTTCCCCCCTTCTTCCGTAAATAGGGAAAAGCCGCCCATCCCGTGCCATATTTCACGCTTACCCCCGTTTTCCCGTGTCCTGTGCGTGCGGGCAATCTGGCATAGCGAAAAGCTATCAAAACGCCGCGCAGCCGGATTGCGTACATGGTCAATGGTTGTTGCGCGCGAAACGGCTACACTTGCGCCTGTTTCCCTTTGCCGCACGCCCGCACAACCATGGATGCAAGCCTGACCCGTTTTTTGTTTGACGCACTCGACGTGCGCGGTGCCTTTGTGCGTCTGGGCACCGTCTGGCAACACCTGCACGCGCGCCGCACCTGGCCGCCACCAGTGGCGCATCTGGCGGGCGAATTGTCTGCCGTCGCCGCGCTTATCGCCGGCAACCTGAAACAGCCCGGGCGCATCACGCTGCAAATTCAGGGGCACGGCATCGTGCCGCTGGCAGTGGCCGATTGCACGGAAAACCTTGCCTTGCGCGCGATGGCGCGCAGCAAGGAAGCCTTGCCGCCCGCGCTGCCCGCCACCGCCCGCGCGCTGGTGGGCGACGGGCAGTTGCAACTCACCCTGGACACGCCCGCGCTGGGCGAACCATGGACCAGCCTGGTTGCGCTGGAAGGCGAGACGTTGGCGGAAATCTTTGCGCATTATCTGGAACATTCCGAACAGCAGCCGACGCGGCTTTTCCTCGCCGCCGATGCGAACAACGCGGCGGCGCTCTTTTTGCAGGCGCTGCCGCCGAAAGCGCCGGTACAAGATGCCGACGGCTGGCAGCGCGTCAGCACGCTGGCAGCGACCGTGCGCCGCGAAGAATTGCTGACGCTGGAAGCGCCCGCGCTGCTGGCGCGCCTGTTTGCCGAAGAAGACGTGCGCGTGTTTGCGCCGCGCCCGATTGCCGTCGCGCCGCCGCCGTCGCGCGAAAAGCTCGCCCGCGTCGTCCGCAGTCTGGGCGAAGCGCAGGCGCGCGCCATCGTTGCCGAACACGGCGAACTGCGCATTGACGATGAACTTTCCAACCACAGCGAGATTTTCCGCGCCGAAGACCTCGATGCCCTTTTTGCCACCAGCGGACAGCCATCATGAATCCCCATACCGCCCTGTACACCGTTGAGGAATTGCGCCGTCTGGAAAGCCTCGCCGCGCCCGCCTGCGGCGCGCCGCTGATGGAACGCGCCGGACGCGCCGCCGCCGAGTTTGCCTTGCGCCTCACCGCGCATGATGCCGCGCGCCCCATCCTGATTGCCTGCGGCCCGGGCAACAACGGCGGCGATGGTTTTGTGATGGCGCGCCTGTTGCGCGAGGCGGGGCGGCAGGTCACCGTGGCGTTTCACGGCGACGTTGCCCGCCTCAGCGAAGACGCGCGCGCCACCTATTCCGCGTGGTGGCAGGCGGGCGGGCGCGAAGTCGCCACGCTGCCAGCAATGCCCGCCGAAGGCTGGGCGCTGGCGGTCGATGCGCTGTTTGGCATCGGCTTGACGCGCGACATTGCCGAACCCTGGGCAGACTGGATTGCGCGCATGAACGCCCTGCCCTGCCCACGGCTGGCGCTGGATATTCCCAGCGGTCTGTTTGCCGATACCGGCTGCGCCAGCGCCACGACCTTCCGCGCCACGCACACGCTGACCTTCCTCACCCACAAGCCCGGCTGCCACACCGCCGACGGCCCCGATTGCTGCGGCCAATTGCAGCTTGCCACGCTGGATGTCGACGCGCCGGCGCTGTTGCCCGCAGGCGCGCACCTGATTTGCCGGGGGCGGCTTGGGCGCGCGCTGCCCGCGCGCCGCGCCAATTCGCACAAGGGCGATTACGGCACGGTCGCCCTGCTAGGTGGCGCGCGCGGCATGGTCGGCGCGCTGTGGCTGGCGGCGCGCGCGGCACTGATGCTGGG
>JAFZMK010000174.1 GCA_017553285.1 Rhodocyclaceae bacterium | reverse complement strand
AGTTTTCAAAGCGGGTGTTCTCGCCGATGAAGGTCAGCCTCACCATGCCGGTGGGGCCGTTGCGGTGTTTGCCGATGATGAGTTCGGCGCTGCCCTTGTCGGGGGAATCGGGGTTGTAGACCTCGTCGCGGTAGATGAACAGGATGATGTCGGCATCTTGTTCGATGGCACCTGATTCGCGCAAATCCGACATCACCGGGCGCTTGTTCGGGCGCTGTTCCAGCGAGCGGTTGAGCTGCGAGAGCGCGATGATGGGTACGTTGAGTTCGCGCGCCAGCGATTTGACGGCGCGGGAAATGTCCGAGAGTTCGGCGGTGCGGTTGTCGTTCGGGCGCGAGCCGCTCATCAGTTGCAGATAGTCGATGACAATCAGCCCAAGCTGCCCGCACTGGCGCGCCAGACGCCGCGCGCGCCCGCGCAGATCGATGGGGTTCAGCCCCGGGGTTTCATCAATATAGATGGGCGCGTTGTTGAGTTTGCCCATGGCGTTGGTCAGTTGCTCCCAGTCGTCATCTGAAAGCTGCCCGGTGCGCAGTTTTTTCTGGTTGATGCGCCCGACGGACGACAAAAAACGCACGGCAAGCTGCGTGGCGGGCATTTCCATGGAAAAGATGGCCACGGGCATGTGTTCGTGGATGGCGACGTGCTCGGCAATGTTGAGCGCCAGCGTGGTTTTGCCCATCGCGGGGCGACCGGCGACGATAATCATGTCGGAGTTTTGCAGTCCGCTGGTCAGCTCGTCGAGGTCCAGCAGACCAGTGGGCAGACCGGTGATTTCGTGCGGGTCCTTGCGGTCGTAGAGCGCTTGCGTGCGCTGCATCACTTCGATCAAGGGCTGTTTGATGGCGACGAAACCACTCATGCTGCGCGTGCCCGCTTCGGCAATTTCCAGCACCTTGGCTTCGGCTTCATCGAGCAGCGTTTTGGCATCGCGCCCTTGCGGGTTCAGGGCGCTGGCGGCGATTTCGTCGCCCACCGTCACCATGCGGCGCAACAGCGCACGTTCGCGGATGATGGAAGCATATTGGTGGATGTTCGCCGCAGAAGGCGTCGATTCTGCCAACTCTGCCAGATACGCCAGCCCGCCCGCTTCGTCTTCTTCGTTGCTCTTTTGCAGCGACTCGCTCACGGTGATGACATCTGCCGGTTTGCCGTGGTCGATGAGCTTGAGGATGTGGCGGAAGATGCGGCGGTGGTCATCGCGGTAAAAATCTTCGGCATTGACGATGCCCAGCACGCGCTCCAGGGCGACGTTGTCCAGCAGCAACCCGCCGAGCAAGCCCTGCTCGGCCTGCACGGAATGCGGCGGCAGGCGCAGCGTGCCTTCCTCGCCGTAAGGCGGCGCGTAGTTTGCGCCGTAGTCGCCGTAGTCCTCTGGCAGCGGCGGCGGCGTGTAGTCGGCTTCGTAATCGGAATCCTGATGCATGGCGGAAAAACGGTGAAAAAACAAAAAACAAATCAGGCGCAGGCGCGGCGTGCGGCAAGCAAACCGGCAGCGCGCGCTTGCCCCAGATGCGCGGCCAGTTCGCGCTGCAAGCGCGCCCAGTCAAAATGCGGCCCCGGGTCGGTCTTGCGCCCGGGGGCGATGTCGGCATGAGCAGCAATGTCGGCAATCGGCAGGCGGGTGACGAGTTCTGCCAGGCATTGCGCCAGCCGCTGATATTGCACGTCGGTGAAGGGTTGCAGGTCACTGCCTTCGAGTTCGATGCCGACGGAAAAATCGTTGCAGCGCTCGCGTCCGCGCCAGCGCGAGACACCGGCGTGCCAGGCGCGCGCCGCAAAGGGGGCGAATTGTACGACTTCGCCGTCGCGGCGGATAAACAGATGCGCCGACACATGCAGTTCGCGCAGTTGCGCAAAATACGGGTGCGCGTTGCAGTCCAGACAGTTGGTGAAGAAACGTTCTACCGCATCACCATCAAATTCTTCCGGCGGCAGGCTGATGGCGTGCACGACGGCGAGCGTCACAGCCTCCCCCGGCGGGCGTTCATCGACGTTGGGCGAGCGCACCTGACGCGCGCTGCGCAGCCAGCCTGCTGCGCTCACGGCAGCACCTCGCTCATGCGCCAGCGCAGCAGGCGAAAGCGCAACTGGCTGGCGGTCAGCCCCAAGGATGCGGCGGCGGTTTCCAGTTGCTGCTGGGTGAGACGGCGCGAAGACGGGCGCGACGAGCGCAACACCCCGGCAGGCATCGCGCGCGCCAGTTCGGCTTCCAGCGCCAGCACCGTGCTGCTGGCACCGGCGGCGCTGGCTGCCATGACGGCTTCGGCTTCGGGCAAGGTGCCAAAGGGCGCGGCGGCTTTGTGTTCTTCCAGATTCAGGTCTTCGGGCTGGATTTCCTCGCCTTCGCACAAGGCACAGGCGCGCTCCAGCAGGTTTTCCAGCTCGCGCACGTTGCCGGGGAAAGCGTATTGGCGCAGGGCATCCAGCGCCGCCTGGCTCAAGGTCGGCACCGGCATGGCGTTGCGCTCTGCCAAGCGCGCGAGGATGAATCCGGACAGCGGTTCGATGTCTTCGAGCCGTTCGCGCAGCGGCGGCACGGCAAGCATGATGACGTTGATGCGAAAGAACAAATCCTGCCGGAACTCGCCCTGACTGACGAGGGTGGCCAAGTCGCGGTGCGAGGCCGAGAGGATGCGCACGTCGACGGGTTCTTCCTGATGCGAGCCAACCGGGCGCACGACGCGCTCTTGAATCGCGCGCAGCAGTTTGACCTGCATCCCCAGCGGCAAATCGCCCACTTCGTCCAGAAACAGCGTGCCGCCGTGGGCGGCCTGAAACAGCCCTTGTTTATCGGCGACAGCACCGGTGAAGCTGCCTTTTTTGTGACCGAAAAATTCGCTTTCCATCAACTCTTGCGGAATGGCACCGCAGTTGACCGGCACGAACGGCCCCTTGGCGCGCGGTCCCAGGGCGTGAATCTGGCGGGCGATGACTTCCTTGCCGGTGCCCGATTCGCCACGGATATAGACCGGCGCCTGATTGCGGGCGAGTTTTTCAATTTGCGAACGCACCTGCTGCATGGCCTGCGAGTCACCAATCAACTGCCGCCCCTGCCCGCCTGCGGCGGTGGCGGTGGCTTTGTCGCCGTCTCCGTCCAGTTGCATGGCATGTTTGACCATCTCGCGCAGCGCCGCCAGCTCTACCGGTTTGGAGACAAAATCAAACGCGCCCAGTTTCATGGCGCGAATGGCGGTGTCGATGCTGCCGTGCGCGGAAATGACCGCTACCGGCAATTGCGGACACTGGCGCTGGATGTGCAGCACCAGCTCCAGCCCGTCACCGTCGGGCAGGCGCATGTCGGTCAGGCACAGGCGGTAGGTTTCGGCATCCAGCCGCGCCTTGCCCTCGGCCACGCTGCCTGCGGTGTCGCAGGTCAAACCCATGCGCAGCAGGGAAAGTTCGATGAGTTCGCGAATGTCGCTTTCGTCGTCGATGACCAGTACGTCCCGCATGATGGCGAATCCTTAAGCGTCTTTATCCTTGGTTTCTTCCTGCCCGGCTTCCAGCTCGTAGAGGCCGCTGAGCACAAAATGCGCGCCCGGCATGTTGCCCGCGTACTGCAAGGAACCGCCGTTGGCCTCTGCCAGTTCGCGGGCAATGTACAGCCCCAGACCGGTGCCCTTGGCCGCGCGCGTAAAGAACGGCTCGAAGACCCGTTCGCGGTCGCTGCCAGAGATGCCTTCGCCGTCATCGACGATGTGCAGCCGGGTAAAGCGCACACCCGCTTCGGTAAACAGGCGCACCGAGCCGGGCTTGCCGCTGCAATAGCGGCGGGCGTTGGTGAGCAGGTTGGAGAGAATCTGATGCAGGTGCAGGCGGTCGAAAATCATGCAGCGCTGCTCATCGATGCTGGCCTCATACACTTTACGCTCTTTTTCGTCTTCCAGTGTCAGCTCTGCCAGCAAGTTGTCGATGAAGGGCTTGAGTTGCAGCGGCTCGCCCAGACGGTGGGTAAAGCGCCCCAGCGAGAGCACTTCGCGAATCAGACGGTCGATGCGCTGGGTGTTGTCGCGCACGATGCGCAGCAAGCGCTGGTGCAGTTGCGAAGCGTCCAGGTCTTCGGCCAGCAGGTCGGCAGACTGGCGGATGGCGTTGAGCGGGTTGCGGATTTCATGCGCCATACTGGCGGTGAGCCGCCCGAGTGCGGCCAGTTTTACCTGCTGCACTTCCTGCTGCACTTCCTCAAAATCGCGCAGGTAAATGAGGCTGTCGCCTTCCACATCGTCGCTTTGCAGTTGCGGTTCGGCCTGCACGCGCCGGTAGCGCAGCATCCGCCCGCCGGGGCCAAAGCGCTGCACCACGTCGCCAAAGTCGGCGGCGTTGCCCTGCATCATCAGCGAACCGTCCACGTCCGCCAGCAACATGTTGCCCATCAGTTGCGAGCCGAGCAATTCGGAAGCGCGCGGGTTGGCGCGCAGCACGCGCCCGTCCGACGAGACGACCACCACGCCATCTTGCATGTCTTCGATAATCTTTTTGTTGATGGCTTCCTGACGGCCCAGCGCCTCGCCGCGCGCCAGCGCCAGCGTGGCGTTTTCATGCACGCGGCGGGCAAGCATCCGGGCAATCATGGCGACCATGAAAAAACTCAGGCACGCCATGCCCACCCGCGAAATATCGTCGTGCGGGGTGCGGAAAAACTCGCGCCAGAGGGTGTCTGCCAGCAAGATGGTGGAAGCCAGGGCGGCAGAAAACAGCGTCATCCGCCCTTCCATCACCAGACCGCCAGCGGCCAGATAGGCCACGATGACCAGCGCCAGACTGTTGTCGAAGCCGCCGCTCGACCACATCACGACGCCAAACATCACCATGTCGCAGATGAGCTGGATGGTGATGGCGCGCTCGCGCCCCATGCGCTCGACCATCCCCGGAAAGCCGAAGGCGAGGATGAGCACGAGGTTGGCAAACACGGTGATGGAATACAACATCGGCGCGTCCTGGCCGAGGTTGAGCGTTTTGCCCAGCACCAGAAATACGCCGACCAGCAGCAGGCGCAGCACGTTGAAATAACGCTGCGAGACCAGCCGCGCCGGTTCCAGACGGTCGTCTTCGCTATCGAAGCGCGCTTCGCGCGCGGACATGGCGTTCATTGCCCCGACCCCGCGCGGCGGTGTTCCGCACAGCAATAGTGCTTGTCGCCCGAGCGCAGCGCTTCGGGTTCGGGCAGCAGGATGCCGCAATGCGCGCAGACCTTCATCGGCACGCTGGCGCGGGCGGCTTGTGCTTCGCGCGCCACAGGCGGCATGACACGAGCACGGCGCGCCCGCCCCCGCGCCCACGACAGCAGCAGCCAGCCGAAAACGGCAAAAAAAAGAATGCGCAAAATCATTGGGTGTTTCCTTGGCGCGATGGCGCAATGGGTTGCGTAAGCGAAAAGACGGGGTGGCTTGTGCGCATCGCAGCTCAGGCCGCAAAGACTACGGCAACACGGCCAGCGGCAAGGCGGTGCTGCGCCGGACCGACGACGATTTTTATATCCCGCCCCAGCCGCGCCAGGCAATCGAGCATTTTGGCTTCGCTGATGCCCCGGAACTGCCCGCGCAACATCTTCGAGAGCTTGGGCTGCGGCACCCCCAACACTTCCGCCGCCTGCTGCTGCGTCCATTTGCGTGCCTTGATGATTTCGCCAATTTTGGTGGCCAGTTGGGCTTTCACCAGCATCTCGTCCGCATCCTGATAGCCAAGGTCGGCATATACATTGCCGGAACTTTCTTCAAAATCAGTCACTTTATTCTCCTTGCGCACGCGCCTGCGCCATTTTCAGGCGTTCGCGGATCAAATCAAGGTCAGGTTTGGGGGTGGAAATGCCTTGCGTGCTCTTTTTCTGAAAGCAGTGAAGGACATACACCGCATCCTGAAAGCGGACGGTATACACGGCGCGGTAGGTACTTGTCGCGCAGTCTTCAATCACTTCCAGCACACCTGCGGAACCAAAGCCTTTGAGAGGCCGCGCATCGCCATGTTTTTTTCCGGTTTGCGCCAGATGCAAAGCATAGCCAAAGGTATCCTGCACCTCATCGGGCATCTTCATCAGGTCTTTTTTGGACGAACCAACCCAGACCAGAGGCTTCAGTTCTTGTGTCATTTTATACTCACATGGATATAAACAACAACGCCCTCGCCGCCGTGCGTCATATCCAGCCTTGCTGTGCGAAGGACAGCGGTGGCTGGTTGGCGGTGATGATGAGGTGGTCGAGCACCTTGATGTCGACCAGCGCCAGCGCCTGTTGCAGCGCGCGGGTCAGTTGGCGGTCGGCCTCGCTGGCGCTGCTGTCGCCGGAAGGATGGTTGTGGGCGAAGATGACGGCGGCGGCGTTGTGCGCCAGCGCCAGCTTGACGACTTCGCGCGGCCACACGCAGGTCTCGCCCAGCGTGCCGCGCGAGACTTCTTCCATGCGCAGCAAGCGGTGGCGGATGTCCAGCAAGAGCATACAAAACACTTCCTGCTGGCGTGCGCCCAGGTTAAGTCGCAACCAGTCTGCCACCGCCTGCGGCGAATCCAGACACGTGCCTTGCTGCACGCTCTCGCCTAGCGCGCGCCGCGCCAGTTCCATCACCGCCTGCAACTGCGCGTACTTGGCCTTGCCCATGCCGGGACGGGCGGAAAAATCGCGCGCACTCGCGGCAAACAGCCGGGTTATTGAACCATAGTGTTGCAACAACTCGCGGGCGAGATCGACGGCGCTTTTGCCGGGTATGCCCACGCGCAAAAAGATGGCCAGCAGTTCGGCGTCCGACAGCGCCGCAGCGCCTTTTTCCAGCAGTTTTTCCCGGGGTCGTTCGTTTTCCGGCCAGTCTGTAATCGCCATTTCGCTACTTTCCCTCGCTTCCTGTACCCTTACGCCTTTCGCGCATACGTAGAGGGTCATATTGTATGGGAAGCCCGAATACTTCCGCCTCCATCCATCCGCTGCCGCTGGCCGGACGCCGTCTGGTGCTGGGGGTGAGCGGCGGCATTGCCGCCTACAAAAGTGCCCATCTGCTGCGGCTGCTGCGTCAGGCGGGCGCAGAAGTGGATGTCGTGCTCACCGAAGCGGGCGCGCGCTTTATCGGCGCGGCGACCTTGCAGGCGCTCTCTGGTCACCCGGTGTGGCAAGACGTGTGGGATGCGCGCATGGCAAACGGCATGGCGCATATCGAGCTTTCCCGTCACGCCGACGCCATCCTCATCGCACCGGCCAGCGCCGACGTGCTCGCCCGTCTCGCGCACGGGCTGGCGAACGATTTGCTCACCACGCTGTGCCTTGCGCGCACCTGCCCGCTGATTGTCGCCCCGGCAATGAACCGCCAGATGTGGGAACACCCCGCCACGGTGCGCAACGTTGCCACCTTGCGCGAAGACGGCGTGCACTTTTTCGGCCCCGCCGAGGGCGAACAAGCCTGCGGCGAACACGGCCCCGGGCGCATGGAAGAGGCAGAGACGCTGTTTGCGCGCACCATCGCCTTTTTCCAGCCCAAGGTGCTCGCCGGGCGCAAAGTGGTGCTCACCGCCGGGGCAACCTTTGAAGCCATCGACCCGGTGCGCGGCATCAGCAACACCAGCTCCGGGCGCATGGGCTACGCGCTGGCGCGCGCCTGTGCCGAGGCGGGCGCCGAAGTCGTGCTGGTTTCCGGCGCCACGGCGCTGCCCTGCCCGCTTGGCGTGCGGCGCGTGGACGTGCTCGGCGCGCAAGAGATGCTCGCCGCCGTCGAAGCCAACCTTGCCGGCGCGGATATTTTCATTGCCGTCGCCGCCGTTGCCGATTACCGCGTGGCTTCGCCCAGCGCGCAGAAAATCAAAAAGACGGGCGCGACGCTCACCCTGGAACTCGTTGAAAACCCGGACATTCTCGCCCGCATCGCCGCCCGCCCCGACGCGCCGCTGTGCGTCGGCTTTGCCGCCGAGAGCGAACGCCTCGACGAATACGCCGAAGCCAAACGCCGCCGCAAGGGCGTGCCGCTGCTCGTTGGCAATCTGGTCTCCGACGGTATGGGCGGCGAGTTCAACACGGTTTGCCTGTATTCCGAGGCGGGCATCGAACGCCTGCCGCGCACGCAAAAAACCGCCCTCGCCCGCCAGTTGGTCGCCCGCATCGCCGCCCATCTTTCTTCTCACCCTACGCAAGGAACGCCATGACCTCCGCACCGCTCATTGACCTGAAAATTCTCGACGAACGCATCCGCGAGCGTCTGCCCGCCTACGCCACCGAAGGCGCTGCCGGGCTGGATTTGCGCGCCGTGCTGGATGCGCCGCTCACGCTCGCCCCCGGGCAGACCGAACTGATTTCCACCGGCATGGCCATCCACATTGGTCGCCCCGATCTGGCCGCCGTCATCCTGCCGCGCTCTGGCCTGGGGCACAAACACGGCATCGTGCTGGGCAATCTGGTCGGGCTGATTGACTCGGATTATCAAGGGCCGCTGATGGTCTCGTGCTGGAACCGTGGGCAAGCGCCCTTCACCATCGAACCCTTCGAGCGCATCGCCCAGCTTGTCATCGTCCCTGTCGTGCAGGCGCAGTTTCGCGTCGTCAGCGAATTTGCCGCCAGCGAGCGCGGCGAAGGCGGCTTTGGCAGCACCGGCAAACACTAAACCGACTGCCCCGCGCCCCCATGCCCGCCCCCACCGCCGCCGCCCACCTTGCCGCGCCCATCGGCGTGCAGGTTGTTTTGACGCGCGAAGACGGCCACGTGTTGCTGCTACTGCGGCACAACACCGGCTTTTTCGACGGCCTCTACAGCCTGCCCGGCGGGCATCTGGAAGCGGGCGAGACCTTCGCCCAGAGTGCCGCGCGTGAATTGCGCGAAGAACTCGCGCTGGAACTTGCGCCTGCCACGTTCCGGCACCTCGGTCTCTGCCACCGCCTCTCGGACACGCACCGCATCGACGCCTTCGTGCACGCCCGCCTGCCCGCGCACGCCGCAGCGCACAACGCCGAACCACACAAACACGCCGCCCTGCTCTGGGCAGCCCCGCACCAGCTCCCCGAAAACACCGTCCCCTACGTGCGCGAGGCGCTGGCGTGCTACTGGCAAAACCCGCACAGCGACGGCTGGTTTTTCGAGACCGGTTTTCGTGCTGCCTGAAGCGCGCCGTTTGCGGTCGAGCACGGGCGGCGGACGGGTACAATGCCGCCTCTCGCCGCTGCGGCGAATGAAAAACGAAACGCACGACCGCCCTGCTCCGCCATGTCCCATCTTGCTGCCCTCACCGCTCTGGAACGCCGCGCCGGTATGACGCTGGCCGGGGTGTTTGCTTTGCGGATGTTGGGGCTGTTTTTGATTTTGCCGGTGTTCGCCATCCATGCGCACGAATACAGCGGCGGGGGTGACCGCGCACTGGTCGGGCTGGCGCTGGGCGCGTATGGGCTGACGCAGGCGTTGCTGCACATTCCGCTGGGGATGCTTTCCGACCGCGTCGGGCGCAAACCGGTGATTGTCGGCGGGCTGTTCGTTTTCATCGCCGGCAGCGTGCTGGCGGCGCTGGCGGGCGATATTCACACCGTCATCATCGGGCGCGCGATTCAGGGCGCGGGGGCGATTTCTGCTGCTGTCACCGCGCTGGCGGCGGATTTGACGCGCGAAACCCACCGTACCCGCATCATGGCGATGATTGGGTCGAGCATCGCGCTGATGTTTGCCCTCTCGATGGTGGCCGCGCCGACGCTGCACGCGCTCTTTGGCATGGCGGGGATTTTCTGGATTACGGCGGCACTGGCGCTGGCGGCTTGTTTTGTGGTGTGGAAAATTGTCCCCGAAGCGCCCGCGCGTGCGCGCAACACGCGCGCTACGCCGCCGCTGGCGCAGTGGCGGCAGGTGTGGCAAAACGCTGCTTTGCTGCGGCTCAATTTTGGCGTCTTCTGCCTGCATCTGATTCAGATGAGCATGTGGGTGCTGGTGCCGGCGGCGCTGGTTGCTACGGGGCTGGAGGCGGGCGCGCTGTGGCGGGTGTATCTGCCTGCCGTGCTGCTGTCTTTTCTGCTGATGGTGCCTGCCGTTATCGTTGCCGAGACGCGCGGGCAGATGAAAACGGCGCTGCTCGGCTGCATTGCGCTGATTGTTCTTGTGCAAGGCGGCTTGCACGGGCTGGGGCATTCGGCGGCGTGGCTGACGCTGTGGCTGACGCTGTTTTTTGCCGCCTTCAACGTGCTCGAAGCCATCTTGCCTTCGTGGATTTCGCGCGCTGCGCCCGCAGATGCCAAAGGCTTTGCGCTGGGGCTGTATGGCGCGCTGCAATCGTGCGGGCTGTTTTTGGGCGGGGCGGCAGGCGGGGTGCTGGCGCGCCACTTTGGCAGCTACGCCGTCTATCTGGCCTGCGCGCTGTGCGGCGCGCTCTGGCTGTTTTTGGCAAGCGGTTTGCATCCGCCCGCGCGCCCTGCTGCCAAAACCGTCTGAATCCCGTACACTTCGCCCCTTGCTTATTTGTAGACCTTCATCACGGAGACACATCCCATGGCTTCCCTCAATAAAGTCCTGCTCATCGGTAACCTGGGGCGCGACCCCGAGTCGCGCACTTTCCCCAACGGCGGCACGGTGACCAACGTCAGCATCGCCACCACCGAAACCTGGAAAGACCGCCAAAGTGGCGAACGGCGCGAAGCCACCGAATGGCACAACCTCGTCTTTCATAACCGCCTTGCCGAAATTGCCGCGCAGTATCTGCGCAAAGGCTCGCCAATCTACGTCGAAGGCCGCATCCGCACCCGCAAGTGGCAAGACAAAAACGGCCAGGACCGCTACACCACCGAAGTGCACGTCGACGAAATGAAGATGCTGGGCAGCAAAAACGATGGTGCGCACGCACAAGGCGGCGGCGGTCAGTATGGTGCCAGCGCGCCGTATGCAGCGCCCGCAGCCGAAACTGCCCGCCCGCAATACGAAGCTGCACCGCAGCAAAATACCCCGCCCGCCTCGGATGGCTTTGACAATTTCGAGGACGACGTGCCGTTCTGATCGCCAGACAAGCGCGCGCCGCCGGTTTGACAATGTACAAAAAGAGCGGCATTTTTCCGCGTGCGCGCGCTGCTGTCTGGCAAAACGCGGTAACAAACGGCTTACAATAGCGCCGCACCTTGTAGACCCTGTTTCATCGACCGGAAACCCATTCCTCATGCTTGCCCGTCTCTGTCTAGCTTCCACCAGCCCGCGCCGTCACGAGCTGCTCAGCCAGTTGGGATTGCAGTTCAGCATCCTTGCCTTCCGCACCGGCGACCGCGCCGATTTCGATACCGATGAAACCCCGTATGAAAATGAAGACGCCCTGCACTACGTCGAGCGCATCGCGCTGAGCAAGGCCGAAGCGGGCGTGCGCCGTCTGGCGTGGCGCGACATGCCGCTGCAAACCGTGCTGGCTGCCGACACCATCGTGCTCATGGACGGCGAAATTTTCGGCAAACCCAAAGACGAAGCCGACGCCATCCGGATGCTCACCGCCCTGTGCGGCAACACCCATCAGGTCTATACCGCGATTGCCGCCAGCAACGGGCGCAAGACGCGCAGCATCGTGCAGTGCAATCACGTCACGCTCGCCCCGCTCTCGCGCGAGCACATCCGCCAGTACGTTGAGCGCGGCGAATCCTACGACAAGGCCGGCGCCTATGCCGTGCAGGGTTTCGCCGCCGCCTTCATCCGCCATATTGAAGGCAGCTACAGCGGCATCATGGGTCTGCCGCTGTTTGAAACCTGCGAGCTGCTGGCCGAATTCGGCCACGACGTGCTCGACACCATCCGCCACTAATCGCGCCCCGCCCCTTTCGTTTCCCTGCCTGTCGCCTTGTGCTGCGGGCGCATCTTTCGCCCTCACAGATGAGCACAGAATTTCTGATTAACAGCACGCCGCAAGAGACCCGTGTCGCGCTGCTTGAAAACGGCACGGTGCAGGAACTGCACGTCGAGCGCACGGCCAGTCGCGGCATCGTGGGCAACATCTATCAGGGGCGCGTGGTGCGCGTGTTGCCCGGGATGCAGTCGGCCTTTGTCGACATTGGTCTGGAACGCACCGCCTTTTTGCATGTCGCCAACATCTGGTGCGACCGCGAACAGGGCGCGGTGCAGCAGCCCATCGAAAACATCCTGCGCGAGAACCAGACGCTCACCGTGCAGGTGCTCAAGGATTCCATCGGCAGCAAGGGCGCGCGCCTTTCCACGCAAATTTCGCTTGCCGGGCGGATGCTGGTCTATCTGCCGCAAGACTGCCACATCGGCATTTCCCAGCGCATTGAAGACAGCCCGGCGCGCGAGCATCTGCGCGAGCGTCTGGAGCGTCTGCTGCCCGAAGGCGAACGCGGCGGCTTCATCGTGCGCACGATGGCCGAAGATGCCGATGATGATGCGCTCGCCGCCGACATCGCTTATTTGCGCAAACGCTGGCAGCAGATTGAGCAGGCTGCCCGCAGTTGCACCGCGCCTGCCCTGCTCTATGAAGACCTGGACTTGCCCCGGCGCGTGCTGCGCGATCTGGTGCAGAACGATACCGACCGCGTGCTCATTGACGCGCCCGACACGCATTTGGCGCTCACCAATTTCGCCCGCGAATACAGCCCGCACCTGCTCGCCAAGCTCGCCCCATATAACGGCGCGCGTCCGATTTTTGACCTCTACGGCATTGAAGACGAAATTGCCCGCGCCCTTGCCCGCCGCGTAGATCTTAAATCGGGCGGTTATCTCATCATCGACCAGACCGAGGCGATGACCACCGTCGATGTCAACACCGGCGGCTTTGTTGGCGCGCGCAATTTTGACGACACCATTTTCAAGACCAATCTGGAAGCCGCGCAGGCCATCGCCCGTCAGCTTCGTTTGCGCAATCTGGGCGGCATCATCCTGATTGACTTCATCGACATGGACACGCCCGAACACCGCGACATGGTGCTGGAAGAATTCCGCAAGGCGCTGGCCAGCGACCGCACCAAGATGAGCCTCAATGGTTTTACTGCGCTGGGGCTGGTGGAGATGACGCGCAAGCGCACCCGCGATTCGCTTGCCCATCTGCTGTGCGAAACCTGCCCCACCTGCGAAGGGCGCGGGCAGGTGAAAACCGCGCACACCGTCGCCTATGAAATCATGCGCGAGTTGCTGCGCGAAGCGCGCCAATTCAACGCCCGCGAGTTGCGCGTGCTCGCCAGCCCCAACGTCATCGATCTCTTCCACGACGAAGAAGCGCAATCGCTGGCGCAAATTTCCGAGATGACCGACCGCACCATCTCGCTGCATCCTGAAACCAGCTACAGTCAGGAGCAGTTCGACATCGTTCTGCTCTGAACCATGAACCGCGCCGCCCAACGCACCGTTTTTTTTATTTCCGACGGCACCGGCATCACCGCCGAGACACTCGGCCACAGCCTGCTGGCGCAGTTTCCCGAGGCAGGCAGCCTGCGCCAGGCATGGGTACCGTTCATCGACTCGCTGGACAAGGCCGAAGAATGCGCCCGCGCCATCCGCGAAGCGCGCGCGCGCGACGGCGTGCGCCCGATTGTGTTCAGCACGCTGGTCGATGCGCGCACGGTGGCGCGCATCCACGCCGAAGATGCGCTATTCATCGACTTGTTCGAGCAATTCATCGGCCCGCTGGAAGCGGAACTGGGCGTGCCTTCCAGCCACACGGTCGGGCGTTTTCATGATGTCGCCTCCAGCCATTCCTACAAGGCGCGCATGGAAGCCATCAACTACACGCTTGCCCACGATGATGGCGTCTCGGACAGCCCCGACCTTTCCGAAGCCGACGTGGTGCTGGTGGGCGTATCACGTTCGGGCAAAACGCCCACCAGCCTCTATCTGGCCATCCAGTTTGGTCTGAAGGCGGCAAACTACCCGCTGATTCCGGAAGATTTTGCGCGCAACCGCCTGCCCGGCGAATTGCACAGCCACCGCAGAAAACTCTTCGGGCTGACCATTTCGCCGGAGCGTCTGGCGCAAATCCGCCAAGAACGCCTGCCGGGCAGCCACTATGCTTCGCTGGAAAACTGCCGTCATGAAATCGAGGCCGCACGCAAACTGATGGACCGGGAAAACGTCCCGCATCTGGATTCCACCCACACGTCCATCGAAGAAATTGCCGCCCACATCATGCAGCACCTGCGCCGCTACGCCCTCTGGTCTGCGTCGTAAGGCACACGTCGCAGGCGCGCTGGCTGGTAAAATCCCGCCCCGGCAGTTCGCCTTGTACAACCAGACTTTTTTCCGCAGATCTCATGGCCATTCCCTCCAAACGCCCGCCCACCCGCCGCCGCAGCACTGCCCGCGCCGCAGTCAGCCGTCTTTGTCATTTGTCCAACGCGCTGGCCGATGCTGGCTGCCGCACCGAAGAACAGTTCTGGGACCGCCGTCTGGGCGAAGTCATCGACAAACTGCTCGCCGAACAAAATGACGACGCCTTCGGCGCCGCCCTCGACCAGCTCGCCGACACCCGCCCTGCCGCCTATGACGCGCTGCTGCGCACCATCGAAGACCGCATCGAATCGGCCAGCCTGCTCGATGCTGGCGACAAGCAAATTGTGATGCTGGCCATTCCGGTGCTTGCCTGGTCGCGCTACGACATTCCCACCCCCATCATTCCCGCCGCCACGCTCGCATCGCTGCGTATGCATCTGTGTGCGCACGTGCTCGCCAGCGAAGCGCAGGTGACGTTTGCCAACTACTTTTTCAGCCCCGACCAGCTCCCGCAGCATTACGTTCCCACTGCCGCGCTGGCTGCCGCGCTGGGCGCGCATCTGCTCGAAGGTCAGCGGGAAATGGTCATCGACCCGGAAGCGCTGCCGCCGACCGAACGTTTCCTGTCCGACATCCGCTACGCCTTCGCCGCCGTCGCCATCGAGCGCGACGCGCCGTTGTTCATCTGGCAGGAAGACGAACACATAAGCCGCGAAAAAGCCGGCGCGCGCTGGGCGCAGCAAGGCGGTGCCTGCATCTCGCCGCTGTTTCCCGGCTGCGCGCTGGAGTTTGTCCTGCCCGAGACCTATTTTGCCGCCTGCGCCCGGGCGGACGACCTTTCGCGCGCCCATTCGCTGCGCGCCGCTGCCACCTTTCTGTGCATGGAACTGGATTTGCCCGCCGCCAGCCTGCGCGCCGTCATTGCCCCGTTCCGCGACCAGGAATTCGAGTTGCAGGAATACCGCATCAGTTTCGCCGCGCGCAACAATGCCGACAGCATCCTGTTTGGCATCGTCTGGCCGCTGCTGGTCAATGAGAGCGAGCACAACGAAATTGCCGGGGAAATCGAAAAAGTGCTGCGCGCCACCGGCGTGAGCGACATCGTCCAGATCGAACACCCGCTGTTGCCCGAATACTGCGACGATTGCTCCGCGCCGCTGTTCCCCACTGCCGATGGCGATTTGGCGCACGCCGAAATTCCCGAACCGCAAAACGAACCGCCTTCCCGCCACCTGCACTGAAGCGGCGCGCCGCCGTCGTCGTCCATCGTGATTGAAATCTCGCACCTCAACAAAGTCTGGCGCAGTGGCGCGCGTACCGTCACCGCGCTCGACGACGTTTCCCTGCGCATTGCAGCGGGCAGCATTTTCGGCATCATTGGCCGTTCCGGTGCGGGCAAAAGCACGCTGCTGCGCACGCTGAATTTGCTGGAACGCCCCACCAGCGGATCGATTCGCATGGACGGGCAGGAAATCACCACCCTGCCCCACGCCGAACTGCTCAAACTGCGCCAGCAAACCGGCATGATTTTCCAGCACTTCAACCTGCTGGCCGCCAAAACGGTGTTCGACAACATCGCCTGGCCGCTGAAAGCCACCGGCCTGATTCGGGACGCCGGTGCGCGGCGCGCGCGCGTGCTGGAACTGCTTGACCTCGTGGGGCTAAGCGAACATGCGGACAAATACCCCGCGCAACTCTCCGGCGGACAAAAGCAGCGCGTCGGCATTGCCCGCGCGCTGGCCAGCCGCCCCAAGCTGCTGCTGTGCGATGAAGCCACTTCCGCGCTGGACCCGGAAACCACGCAGTCGATTCTCGCCTTGCTGGCGGACATCAACCGCACGCTGGGGCTGACCATCATTTTGATTACCCATGAAATGCAGGTCATCCGCGATTTGTGCGACGAAGTGGCCGTCATCGAACAGGGGCGCATCATCGAACAGGGCAGCGTGGCGGACATTTTCCTGCACCCGCGCCATGACGTGACCCGCGCGCTGGTGGCGCAAAGCGACCCGCTGCTGGCCACCATCCTGAACCCGTCGCGGCTGGGCGTGACCCTGCCCGGGCTGCTGGTGCATCTGACCTATTCCGGCGAAACCACCTGGCAGCCGATTTTGAGCCAGATCTGCGCGTGCAGTCCGGCGCAGATTTCCATCCTGCAAGGCGAAGTCTCGATGCTCAAAGACACCCCGTATGGTCAGCTCCTGCTGGGCATTCAGGGTGAAGCAGCAGACGTGGCGCAGATTTTCAACATCCTTGACGAACATCAGGTGTTCCACGAAATCATCCCCGCCCGCACGCACGCCGCGCCGCCCGCCGAAGCCAGCGAAGACACCGAAAACAGCGAGGCGCACCATGCTTGAAGCACTCCAGCAAGTCTATTGGCCCGAAATCTTGCAAGGCACCTGGGACACCATCTTGATGACCCTGCTGCCGCTGTTCTTCACCGTTGTGCTCGGCCTGCCGCTGGGCATTTTGCTGTTCATCACTTCCAAGGACAAACCGCTGGCGCAGCCGCGCTTTTATGCCGTCACCGCGCTCATCGTCAATCTGCTGCGCTCGATGCCCTTCATCATCTTGCTGATTATCCTCATTCCGCTCTCGCGCGCCATCGCCGGCACTTCACTGGGCGTGCGCGGCGCAATTGTGCCGCTGACTGTCGCCGCCACGCCGTTTTTCGCCCGTCTGGTGGAAAACGTGCTGCGCGAGCTGGATCGCGGCATTCTCGAAGCCTGCCAATCGATGGGCATTCGCCTGCCGCAGATTATCGTCGGCGCGCTGCTGCCCGAAGCGCTGCCGGGCATTCTGGCGGCGATTACCGTCACCGGTGTCACGCTCATTTCTTACACCGCCATGGCGGGCGCGGTCGGCGCGGGCGGTCTGGGCGACATTGCCATCCGCTACGGTTACCAGCGTTTTGAGACCACCGTGTTGATTGTCTCGGTCGTCTTTCTGGTCATTCTGGTCAACATCATGGAATGGGCGGGGCAGCGTCTGGTGCGCCACTTCACGCACTGGTAATGCCGCCGCGCATATTCCAACCCGCTATAAGCAATCCCTAAAAATGCGCTGTACAGGCACATGGACGGGTTTTATAGTGTGTTCGCGTTTTCCCCTGTTCTCTTCATAAGGAGTCATCATGTCTTTTTCTTCTACCCTGTTGCGCGCCTTTGCGCTGGCTGGCGCGTTGAGTTTTTCGACTGCGGCACTGGCGCAGGATGCCGATGTTCCCGGTCTGGAAACCCTCACGATTGCCGCCACGCCGGTGCCGCACGCGGAAATTCTCAACTTCATCAAGCCCGAACTTGCCAAACAGGGCGTCAATCTGGTGGTGCGCGAATTTACCGACTACGTGCAGCCGGCGATGCAGACCAACGAGCGCAACGTCGACGGCAACTTCTTCCAGCACGAGCCGTATCTGATTGAATTCAAGCGCGAACACAAGGATGACCGGCAGAAAATCGTCGCCCGCATCCATATCGAACCCTTCGGCGCCTATTCTTCCCGCTACAAGGTGGCTGCCGACCTGCCCGATGGCGCCACCATCGCCATTCCCAACGACCCGTCCAACTCCGGGCGCGCGCTGCTGTTGCTCGCCCGCCAGCAGCTTATCAAGCTCCAGCCGGTGGCCAGCGATGTTTCCGCCACGCAGCGCGATATTCTGGAAAATCCGAAGAAATTCAAGTTCCGCGAAATTGAGGCGGCGATGCTGCCGCGCGTGCTGCCGGAAGTGGACCTGGCGCTGATCAACACCAACTACGCCATCGACGCCAAGCTCAATCCGCTCAAAGACGCGCTGTTTATTGAAGACGCGCAGTCGCCCTACACCAACATTCTGGTCGCCCGCACCGACAACGCCAACCGCCCGGCAATGAAGAAACTGGCCGCCGCGCTGCAAACCGACGCGGTGCGCAAATTCATTCTGGAAAAATACCAGGGCGCGGTAGTGCCGGCATTCTGACCGCTTCCCTGCCCGGCAAGCAGCGCACAAGGCTTGCCGTCTCGGGGCGGCTGGGCTACCATCGCACCTTCACAGCTCCTCCACGGCGGCTTGCAACAAGCCGCCGTGTTATTTTTTTCGGCACAGGAAGGATTTTTGGCATGACCCACCTGATGAACGTGTTTGCCCGGCAAGACGTTGCCTTCACCCACGGCGACGGTGCCTGGCTCTATGACGAAGAAGGCCGCCGCTATCTGGATGCCCTTGGCGGCATCGCGGTTTCCACCCTCGGTCACAACCATCCCCGGCTGGTGCGTGCCATCTCTGAGCAGGCCGCCCGCGTGCTGCACACTTCCAACCTGTACCGCATCCCCGAACAAGAAGCACTGGCAGACCGCCTGTGCGCGCTCTCGGGCATGAGCGAAGTCTTTTTCTGCAACTCCGGCTGCGAAGCCAACGAAGCGGCCATCAAGCTGGCACGCTTTTATGGCAACAAGAAAAAGAAAATCCGCCAGCCGCAAATCATCGTCATGGAAGGCGCTTTCCATGGCCGTTCGCTGGCGACCCTCTCGGCCACTGCCAACCGCAAGGTGCAGGCCGGTTTTGAGCCGCTGGTGCAAGGCTTCATCCGCGTGCCCTATAACGACATTGAAGCCATCCAGTCGATTGCCTCGCGCCGTCAGGATGTCGTCGCCGTGCTGCTGGAAGTCATTCAGGGCGAAGGCGGGCTGCGTTCGGTCACTTCCGAATATCTGCGCGCGCTCTCCATTCTGTGCAAACAAAACGAATGGCTGCTGATGTGCGACGAAGTGCAGTGCGGCATGGGGCGCACCGGCAAATGGTTTGCCTGGCAACACACGGTGGGCGTGCGCCCGGACGTGATGACGCTGGCCAAGGGGCTGGCAGGTGGCGTGCCCATCGGTGCCTGTCTGGCGGCAGACCTGGGTGCCAATGTGCTCGGTCCGGGCAATCATGGCTCCACCTTCGGCGGCAACCCGCTGGCCTGCGCTGCGGCGCTGGAGACGCTGGCCGTCATGGAAGACGAACGTCTGCTGGAAAATGCCGCGCAAACGGGGCAATACATCCGCGAAAAACTCAGCGCCGCGCTGATTGGCACCAGCCACCTGCGCGCCATTCGCGGCGAAGGCTTGATGATTGGCATTGAGCTGACCGAACCCTGTGCCGAGCTGGTCTATCACGCCCGCAAGGCGGGCGTGCTGATGAACGTCACGCACGACAACGTCATCCGCCTGCTGCCGCCGCTCAATTTCTCGCGCGCCCATGCCGACGAACTCATCCCCGTGCTGGTCGACCTGATCAAAGGCTTCACGCCCGCCTGATTCCCGTCCCATCCCTGACCCTGGAGACTCGTGCCCATGCACACGCCCCCGCGTCACTACCTGCAATTTTCCGACTTCACCCGCGAAGAATACGACTACCTTCTCGCGCGCGCGCGCTGGATCAAAGCGCGCACCAAACGCCTGGAACCACACCGCCCGTTTGCCGGGCGCACGCTGGTGATGGTCTTTGAAAAAGCCAGCACGCGCACGCGCCTGTCCTTTGAAATCGGCATTCAGCAACTGGGCGGCATGGCGGTTTGCCTGACCACGCAAGATTCGCAGTTTGGTCGCGGCGAGCCGGTGGAAGACGCTGCCCGCGTCATCTCGCGCATGGCAGACGTGGTGATGATTCGCACCTTCGAGCAAAGCATCGTCGAGCGTTTCGCCAGCCATTCGCGCGTGCCGCTCATCAACGGGCTGACCAACGAATACCACCCCTGCCAGGTGCTTGCCGACGTGCTCACCTTCGTCGAACAGCGCGGCGCCATTCAGGGCAAAACCGTCACCTGGGTGGGGGACGCCAACAACATGTGCAACACCTGGGT
>JAFZMK010000173.1 GCA_017553285.1 Rhodocyclaceae bacterium | reverse complement strand
GCGATTCATCGCGCCCGTCCGGGTGCAGGATGCGTACAGGGCGCGATGAATCGCGCCCCTACATAGGCAGGGTGAAGAAAACATTTATTGCGGCTGCAACTCATACGGTGTCTGCTTGAATGTAATCCCTTCCCGCGCGCAGCGCGCGCCCATGCGGTTGGCGGCGGCGTAGATGGTTTTGGCGCCGGCAAAGGGCGGCAGGGCGGAAAAAACTTCATCGGTGAGAATGTTGCCCTCGCCTATGCCGGCTTTCAATTCTTTCAGAATGCCGTTGTAGAGCAGGTAGACGGCGCGGCCTTCATGCACGCCCAAAAGCGGCGAGGCTGTGCCGCCCGGAAAACCTGCAAAACCTGTGCCCGTTTCCTTGAACCAGACAAACTCGGCAAGCTGCGCAAAGGTCACATCCTCGCGCACCTGTCCGGTGGCGTCAAACAGCGGCTCGCGCGACAGGCGGCAGAACTGGAAACCACCGCCAAGCCCCGGCACCGCCTCGCCTTTCTGGTTGGTGTAGCCCTGTGCGGCGCGGCGCACGCGCTCGGCGGTAATGGTTTCAGCTATCTGCTCTTTCATTTCTATGAGGATAAATCGCCGCGATTGCCCATCTGCCTTGTTCAATTTTAGTACGGCATTTGCTGTTGTGCCAGAGCCAGCGAAGGAATCAAGAATCAAGTCATTACCGCTAGTGGCGAAGCTCAGTAATTCTTCAATGAGTTCTGTTGGCTTTGGGAAATCAAATGGGCGTTTGCTTTCTGGAAATATGGATTTTATTTCATTTGTTCCGACACGCCCATCAAGTTCAAACAAGCTGGAAAGTTTTGCGCGGTAGTCTTTTGCATAAACTTTGAGTTCAATCAGTTTTGTCTCGTCGTCGCCGAAAATTATTCGCCCATCGTCAATGAGACGACGCATTGATTCTTCAGGGAAACGATAACCCATCAAAGGCTGCCTACACGGGCGGCCTGTGACAGGGTGAAGGATGTCATAGCGGTATCCTTCCTTACCAGGGTTGTGGACTGCGCGCATTCCAGTATATATACCTCCTGCATCTATAAATTTATAATCTTCAAAAGGCCAAAGCTGCCATTTATTTTCCCTGTACCACTTGGTATAGGCAGCTTGGCGCTTTGCTTGTTCTGGAAATTGCGCAATGAACTTTTCTCCAACTTCAAGTAACCGCGCCTTGACTTCTAGCGTTGTTGACTTCCACTCGCTTGAAATTTTTTGCTTGTCCTTTGCGTAACAGAGAACATACTCGTGTTCACAAGCTATTTGTGTTGGATTATTATCCGTCGCATTTTTCCAAACTATAATACCGACACGATTGGATGCACCAAAAATTTCGTCAAGAAGAAGACGCAAAGTGGCTATTTCGTTGTCGTCTATACTGACAAAAATTACACCATCATTTCGTAGAAATTGTTTGAGCAAGTGCAGTCTTGGATACATCATGCACAGCCACTTGTCGCTTCGGCATAAATCTTCCGCTTCTGCGCCAACAACTTTTTCAACCCACGCAGATATTTCAGGGTCGTCAACCCGGTCGTTATATATCCATCCGCTGCGTTTTCCGTCTGCGCCTCTGTCGTCCTGCCCGGTGTTGTAGGGCGGGTCAATGTAGATGCACTTCACTTGACCCGCGTAGCGCGGCAGCAAGGCTTTCAAGGCGTGCAGGTTGTCGCCCTGCACGATGAGGTTGCCGCTGTCCGCGCCGCCGCAGGAGAGCGCGGGCACAGGTTCCAGCAGGCGCACGGGCACAGCCTTGTGGTGGTGCTGCACGGCAGCCTTGCCTATCCAGTTGAGTGTGGGCATGGCGTGATGTTTGTTTTGGTTACGTGTAGTGGCATGACGGGCGCGATGGGCGCGCGGGGAGGAACTATACCCTGACCTTGTTGGTAAGGGAGGAAATCTTCATGATTCCTCAGCAATCAACTCGTTTTCCATGTGCCGGATGGCTGCGAGTAAATTGCGGTAACTTGGCGAGCGTTCGTTATCCAGGCGCAGGTGCTGACCAATGGCGCGGGAGCCGGATATTTTTTCGTATCGACCTTTTGTCAGTGCGCGCAGTTCCTTGCTTG
>JAFZMK010000172.1 GCA_017553285.1 Rhodocyclaceae bacterium | reverse complement strand
GCGTGAGCAGGCGGCGGGAACTGTCGGAGAAGGCGAGGATGCGGTCGGTTACCGCCAACAAATCGCCCCAGCGCGCGCGCCAGTCGTCCATGCGGTTGCAGTCGACCGGAAAATCCAGCGGCAGGGCGGAAAAACAGCGCGCGCAGGTGTCGCCTTCGGGCAGGTTGCAGAACTGCTTGCGGTGATCCATCAAAAACAGGCTCGGGCAGAGCATGAAAAAGTCGTGCAGCGCCAATGTGAGCCGCGCAGTGCTTTGCGCAGCGCGCCAGTCGGTCAGCCAGTCCAGACATTGCGGCGGCGAGCGGAAGGAATAGAGGTTATTGATGAACACTTCTTCCACCGCCAACCCCGCCAGCAGCCGTCCCCATTCGGCGTAGCTTTGAAAGCTGGCCTGTATTTGCGTGCCCGCGTGCAGCCAGTGCGCTTCCAGCCGACGGGTGCGGAAATCGTCAATCAGGCGCAACACCGGCACGCCAGCGGCCTGTTTTTCTTCCATCAGCCGCAGCGCATATTCGCGCGCACCGCCAGGAATGGCGTTTTCAATGAGGACGAACACCGGGCGCGCGGCGGCCTGGGCGAGCACCATCAGATGCAGGAAACGGCGCAGGGGGGCGAGCGGGTCGCGTGCGATAAAGTCTTGATAATATTCAAACACGCCGGGGTAACGCTGGCGCAGCAACTGGGCGTTGCGGTCGCAAAGCGCGGCTTTTTCTTCGCTGGAAAACGAGCCGCCGTGCTTGTGCTGCACAAACAGATTGGGTGCCAGCACGTGATGGAAACCGGCGGCGCGGGCGCGTTCGCACCAGTCGTTTTCTTCCCGATAGCCTTTGCCGAAGGCGGGGTCGAAAAAGCCGATTTGCTGCACCACGCTGCGGCGAATCGCCATGCAAAAGCCCACGGCGGAAGAGATCGCAGGCGCGGGCAGGTTTTTCAGGCGGGCGAAGATGGCATCGACGGCATCGAGCGTCATGCCGGCGGGCAGTTCGTTGTCGACAAAAAATTCCGGAAAACTGCAAATCGCCCCGGCGTTGGTAAAGGGCGTGACGCTGGCCACCGCAGTATCGGCGAGCATCGGCGCAAACAGGCGTTCCAGCCAGTATGGCGGCACTTGCGTGTCGGTATTGAGCAGCACGAAATCGTTTTGTACCTGCTGCACCAGCCGGTTGACCGTGCCGACAAAACCGAGGTTTTGCGCATTTTCCAGCAGCACGACTTCCTGCACGTTCTCCAGCGCGCGCAGCCGTTCGCACTGTTGCTGCAAAAAGGGCTGGATGGTTTCATCCGGACTGGCGTCGTTACACACCAGCAGGCGAAACGGCGTGGAGCGCGCGCGCGCAAGGCTGTCGAAAAGCTCCGGCAAGTATTCCATGCCGTTATAGACGGCAATCAGCACATCCACCGTGGATGGCAGCGGCGCAGGCGCGGGCGCGGGCGCAGGCCACAGTTCCGGCGCGGCGCAGGGCGTGAGCGCGGGCAACAGCGGCACATTGCTGCGGGCAGCGGCAGCCAGCATCTGGCGCGCGGTGCGCAGGTGCCCGTGCGCGAGGTGGTGCAGCAAATCCCGCTGCTGTGCGCTGGTCATCGTCCGCAGCGCGCGCCACGCGCGCAGCCCCTGCCGCGCATACAGGCTGAGTGTTCGCAGCGGCGCGGTGATGCGCCAGGAATGCGAGTCGAGCAGTTCCTGAATGCGGGCTTCCAGCGCGCGGATGTGCTCATCGCGCTGTTGCACGCTTTGCCGTTCGTCTTGCAGCGCGCGACGCAGTTTGCGGAGGAGGTGTTGCAGCTCGTCTTTGCTTTCCAGTGCGCGGCGCAGTTCCTCAGCTTCTTTCTGTGCCAATTCTTGTTGCAGGCTGCGCACCAGGCGCCCGCGCTCGACGATGGCGTGCAGGGCGTCGGCGCTGTGCAGGGTGCGCCATTTTTCCAGCACGGCGCGCTCGGCCAGGTAGGCAGTTTGCCCGTCGCTTTGCAGGGCGTAGCCGCCGTCCTCGGTGATGCGGTAGATGGCGGTGATGGCTTCGCAATAGACGAAATCCCCGAAGCGGGCGAGTTGCAACCAGAAATCCCAGTCTTCGCACAGGTCAAAGGAAGGGTCAAAGCGCGCGCCTGCCAGCACGGCCTTGCGGCGAAAGAGCACGGAATGAATGGGAAAGCAGTTTTCCAGATACAAATCCGTGCGCTCAAACGGGCGGCCATAGGTGCGCAGCACATGGCCGTCGGGCGTCTCCGCGCTGGTGCCGGAATAGGCGGCGACGGCTTGCGGATGCGCGCGCAGGGCGTCGACCAGCGGTTCAAAATGGCCGGGCAGCAGTTCGTCGTCATCATCCAGAAAACAGAGCAGATCGCCCCGTGCCGCTTCCAGCCCGGCGTTGGCAGCCTGCGCGCGGCGCAGGGGAGGGCCGGAGCGCACCAGCCGCACGGGATGTTTGCCCGCCTGCGCAGGCACTTCCGGGTGTGCCGCGCCGCAGGCGGCGACAATCACGACTTCCAGATTCGGCCACGATTGGCGTGCCACGGCGTCCAGCGCATTCGCCAGCGACGGGCGGTTCATGCTGCGGATGAGCACGGAAATCAGGGGCGGACGGTCGGCAGGCAAGGAAAAATCCATGGCAAAACCCTGTGGGCAAAATGATGGGGCGCGAAGATGCGAAGTATACTGTGCGCCCCGCGTTTTTACGGCGGCAGTCGACCGGCTGCCGAAAGGTTTCCCCATGCGCCACGACACCCCCGACACGCTTCGTGATTCTCCCCGCCCGCTGCTGGGCGAGATGCTGGTCAGCCGCCAGAAGCTCGCCGCGCGCGATCTGGAACAGGCGCTGGCGGCGCAGGCGCAGATGGGCGGCTTGCTCGGGCGGGTGCTGGTGCGGCTGGGGCTGGTGTCGGAAATCGACTTGGCAGAAGCGTTGCGCGAACAACTGCAACTGGCGCTGGTGCGTGCCGACGATTTCCCCGATGAACCGCTGGAAGCGCCCGGCCTGCAAACCGCCTTTCTGGTCACACACCAGATTTTGCCGCTGCGTCTGGGCGAAGACGGCGCGCTGGAAGTGGCGATGGCGGTGCCGCAGGACGACTTCCTGCGCCAAGCGCTGGCGCTGGCGAGCGCTCGGCGCATCGTGGCGCACCTTGCCATCGAAAGCGAACTGGCCGCCGCGCTTGACCGTCTCTACCTCGCCCCCGAACGCGAAGAAGCCGCCGAAGCGCACGCCGATGCCGGTGCCGATGGCGGCGAGTTTGTCGAACACCTCAAAGACCTTGCCACCGAAGCGCCGGTGATCCGGCTGGTCAATCAGATTATTTCCCGCGTCATCGATCTCGGCGCCTCCGACATTCACATCGAACCCTTTGAAGACGGCCTGCAAGTGCGCTATCGCGTCGATGGCGTCTTGCAGGCGCAAGAGCGCGAAAACCTCGCGCTCGCCCCGGCGGTCACTTCGCGCATCAAGTTGCTGGCGCACCTCAACATTGCCGAGCGCCGCCTGCCGCAAGACGGGCGCATCCGCACCCGCGTCAAGGGGCACGACCTGGACTTGCGCGTCTCCACGCTGCCCACCGTGCATGGTGAAAGTGTCGTGCTGCGCGTGCTCGACCGCGCCAGCCTGCGTCTGGAACTGGAAAGCATGGGCTTTTCCGGCAAGGCGCTGGCGCAGTACCGCGAACTCATCAATCGTCCGCACGGCATCGTGCTGGTCACCGGCCCCACCGGTTCGGGCAAAACCACCACGCTGTACGCATCGCTGGCGAAGCTGGATGCGCGCGCGGCGAAAATCCTCACCGTCGAAGACCCTGTGGAATACCAACTGGATGGCGTCAATCAGGTGCAGGTGCACGCGCAGATTGGCATGACCTTCGCCGGCGCGTTGCGCTCGATTCTGCGGCAAGACCCGGACATCATCATGATTGGTGAGATGCGCGACACCGAGACCGCGCAAATCGCCGTGCAATCGGCGCTCACCGGTCACCTCGTGCTCTCCACGCTGCACACCAACACCGCCACCGCCGCCGTCATCCGTCTGGAAGACATGGGCATTGAGCGTTACCTCATCACCTCCACCATCAACGGCGTACTGGCGCAGCGGCTGGTGCGCACGCTGTGCCCGCACTGCAAAACGCCGCGCGAATTGCCCGAAGCCATGCTGACGGAAACTGGCCTGGCGCGCCATTTGCCCGCCGGACACGCCACCATTTACACCGCGCAAGGCTGCGAACACTGCAAACACACCGGCTATCGCGGGCGCACCGCGATTCACGAACTGTTCGTCATGGATGACGCCGCACGGCAAGCGATTTTGAACGGCGTGGATGCTGCCGCCCTGCAAAATCTGGCGGTGGAAGCAGGCATGTCCACGCTCTACGAAGACGGGCTGGAAAAAGTCGCCGCCGGGCTGACCTCGCTGGAAGAACTGCTGCGGGTGGCCCATGCCTGAGTTTCGCTATCGCGCTGCCGACGCGCACGGCAAAATGACGCAAGGCACGCTGAGCGCCAGCGGGCGCGATGAGGCCTTGCGCCAGTTGCGCGCGCAAGGGCTGATGCCGCTGGCGCTGGACGAAGCCAATGGCGCACTGCCCGCAGCCCGCGCGGACGCCCCGCGCACCAGCGCCACCGTTGCCGCCTGGCGTCGTCGGCAAGAACAGCGCCCGCTGCGCCTGCCCGACATCGCCGCGCTCACGTCCGAACTCGCCATCATGCTGCGCGCAGGCCTGGCGCTGGACCGCGCGTTGAGCATCGCCATCAACATGGCGACCAACGTGCACCTGAAGGCGCTGCTGGAAGACCTGCTGCAATCGGTCAAGGGCGGCAAAAGTCTCTCGCAGGCGCTGGAAGCGCACCGCGCCCTGTTCGGCGATTTTTACCTCAGCATGGTGCGCGCCGGTGAAATGGGCGGGCAATTGTCCGCCACGCTGGAGCAACTCGCCGCGCATCAAGAGCGCGTGCTGGAACTGCGCGGCAATATCCGCTCGGCGCTGGTCTATCCCGCCATTTTGTGCGTGGTCGCCGTGCTCTCGGTTGCCCTGCTGCTCGGCTTTGTCGTGCCGCAGTTTGAAAGCCTGTTCAGCGACATGGGCGAAGCCCTGCCGCTGCCCACGCGCATCATCGTCGCGCTCGGGCATTTTGTCGCCGATGGTTTCCCGTTTCTCCTCATCGGCGTGGTGTTGCTCGTCTGGGCGGTGCGGCGCGCGCTGGCGTCTGAATCCGGCCAGCGCTGGCGCGATGCCCGCCTGCTGGCGCTGCCGCTGTTTGGCACGATTTTGCGCAAATACGAAATCACCCGCTTTGCGCGCGCCATGGGCACCTTGCTCAACAGCGGCGTGACCATCGTTCCCGCCCTGGGCATTGCCACGCAAACCGTCGGCAACGCCATTTTGCGCGGCGCGCTGGCCGCCATGCCCACCGCCGTCAAACAGGGCGGACGGCTGGCTGCGGCGCTGGAAGAAACGCGCCTGTTTACGCCGCTGGCGCTCAACATGGTGCGGCTGGGCGAAGAAACCGGACGGCTAGGCGACATGCTGCTGGAAGTCGCGCGCGTGCACGAGCGCGAAGTGCAAACCGGCATCAAACGCCTGCTCACGCTCATCGAACCCGTGCTGCTGCTGGTGCTGGGCGTGGTCATTGCGCTCATCATCATCTCGATTCTGATGGGCATTTTGTCGGTCAACGATTTGGCGATGTAAGCGCGCGCAGCCGTTCTTCGGGTGCAAAAAACTGGCTGGCACGGAAGCTGCTTGTAGACGGGTATTCAGTCTTCCGTGGCAAGGGGTAGTGCATCATGATGATTCAGAGCAGTTACGGCATTTCGGCGTACAGCGGCATTGCTGCGATCTCGGCGCAGCGGCAAACAAGCCGCATCACGCAGGCAATCACTGCCGCAGCGGCAGAAAGTGCCGAACAGGTCACGATTTCAGACGCAGGCAAGGCGCTGGCCGTTCGCGAAGATGCGCCAGCGCGACCCAGAACGCCGAGGCAGGAGGAGTTTTTGAACTGGTATGCGCAAGCCAGCCCCGCCGATGTAAAAGAGGCTGCCAAGCGCATGGCGGAATCGCCAAGTTTGATTGTCTATACACCGCCACCAGAAGGAGAAGGGGACTTCAGACTGGCTTCCAGCGGCATAGTTGTAGATGATGCCTATATTGACCGATTCAACCAGATGGCATTGCGCATTGATGCGCAGCGCCAAGCGTTGTATGAAGCGGAAACACGCAAGGGAACTGACCCGCTGGAGATTATGGAAAAAATGATTGATTTCACAAATTCCCAGCCCTATGAGTATCGTGAAGCAACTGATAATGGTTATTGGGCGGACGAGACGCCCGACAGGAGCGAACTGGGCTACGGGGATAAATCGAATTTTCCGGATTTGGGCATGGATGCAAAATACTGGCAGATGTATCAAAGCGATATTCTCAAAGGAATTTCATCGCTGGATATTCTGAAGAAGTTTGTGAACTTTACGAATTTGCAGTCCGATGCGTATCTGGAAGCGATTGGATGGAGTGACTGGAGCAAGGCATCATGATGATTCAGGCAAACTACGGCATCTCGGCCTATGGCGGCATTGCTGCGATCTCGGCGCAGCGGCAGACAAGCCACATCACGCAGGCAATGACTGCCGCTGCGGCAGAAAGTGCCGAACAGGTCACGATTTCAGACGCAGGCAAGGCGCTGGCTGCCCGCGAAGACGCGCCCACACGTCCCAGAACGCCGAAGCAGGAGGCGTTTTTGAACTGGTATGCGCAAGCCAGCCCCGCTACTGTAAAAGAGGCTGCCCGGCGCATGGCGGAATCACCGAGCCGAATTGTTTACACGCTGCCTCCTGAGGGAGGGGATTTTACCGGCGACAAGCTGTACTCAAGTGGCAAGTTTGTGGATGATGCCTATATCAACCGAGTTAACCAGATGGCAATGCGTATTGATGCGCAGCGCCAGGCACTGTATGAAGATGAGGTGCGCAAAGGCACTGACCCGCTGGAGATTATGGAAAAAATGATTGATTTCACAAATTCCCAGCCCTATGAGTATCGCGAGGCGACGGATCAGGGCTATTGGGCGGATGAAGTGCCCGACAGGAGCGAGCTGGGCTATGGGGATAAATCGAATTTTCCGGATCTGGGGATGGATGCAAAATACTGGCAGATGTATCAAAGTGAAACGCTTTCAGGTGCCTCAGCGTTGGAAATTCTGAAGAAGTTTGTGAGCTTTACGAATTTGCAATCTGATGCCTATTTGGAAGCGATTGGCTGGAGTGACTGGGGTAAGGTGTCCGCATGAATGACCGCACAGAAAAATCGCCACGACGGGCAGGAGTTCCGCCGTGGCGATGCCAGATCAAAGCGTGTCGAAGCACACAATGATCTCGGACATAGATCCATACAAAGTGTACATCGACCCATAGGAAGAGCCGTTAAGACGCGCGTATATCCTTATCGGCATAGTCAAGGGAAGGTCGTAGGCAGAGAAGTCTACCCTTCCGACTGGACGATTTGTGACATTCTCACATATGCCAGTGTTCCCGACGCATAGCCAGACTTGCAACCCGGCAGGGCGGGACTTGTAGCTCCATTGGTAGATAACCTCGGTTATTTTGGAAGGATGCGGAAGACCGTTTTTAGGCACGGGATATTCCGAGTAGTACAATTTGTTTCTGCTGTGAATCGTGGGGACAACCGTTTCTGTCCCGTATCCGCCAGAGGCTGCGCTGGCGTCGTGGGCGAGCAAAACAGCAGCGGCCAATGCAAAAACAATGGAAAACAAATTTCTTTTCATATCCATTTCCTGTTCCTCGTGAAAGATTGGAGGGTTTGCGTAGCAGTACGCGGGCGGCATTTTACTGCATAACCAGAAGCGCGCAGCGCGCAAAAAAACGGGGCGAGCCGTGAAGGTTCGCCCCGTTTGCCGTGTGCGGTATGGCTTTATTCAAACTCGATGATGATTTCGTCGACCGAGAGGCTGGCGCCGGGTTGGGCGACGATTTTTTTCACTTTCACGTCGTTTTCTGCTTTCAAGACGTTTTCCATCTTCATGGCTTCAATGACGGCGAGTTTTTCGCCCACTTTCACTTCTTGCCCTTCTTGCACGGATACTTCGCGTAGCAGACCGGGCATCGGCGAGAGCAGGTAGCGCGACATGTCGGGCGGCTGCTTCACCGGCATCAGCGAGAGCAGATGGGCGGCGTGGGCGGTCATCACAATCGGTTTGACTTGCAGGCCGTAGTGCGAGATGTGATAGCGCAGGCCGCAGCGTTCCAGTTGCATACACACCGGCTCGTCATTGACCGTGCCGCGCAGCAGCAGGTCGCCAAAACGCCAGTCGCTGATGATGCGCCAGGTTTTGCCCTTGCAGGTGAGCGCCAGACCGCCGTTGATGGGTTCGGTGGTCATGGGGTAGTGCTCGCCATTCATTACCGTGACCCATTCGCGCGGCGAACGCCGCCCGTGACCGGGCATTTGACCTTCGACGCGGATGGCGCGGCTGATGTAGCGGCTGCGCGCGAAGGTGGCGACGGCGGCAAGCATTCCGGGGTCGTCGTGCGGCACCATGGAGGGGTCGAAGCCGTCGGCGTAGTGCTCGGCAATAAAGCCGGTGTTGAAGTCGCCAGCGGCGACTTTCGGGTGTTGCAGCAGCGCGGCCTGGAACGGGATGGTGGAATGAATGCCACGGATGACGAAGGCGTTGAGCGCGTCGCGCATGTGCTCGATGGCGTCTTTGCGGTCTTTGCCGTGCACGATGAGTTTGGCAATCATCGAATCGTAGTACATCGAGATTTCACCGCCTTCAAACACGCCGGTATCCACGCGCACGTGTTCGTTTTCTTCCGGCGGGATGAATTTGACCAGCCGCCCGGTGGAGGGCAGGAAGCCCCGGAAGGGGTCTTCGGCATTGATGCGGCATTCCATCGACCAGCCGTTGATTTTGAGGTCTTTCTGCGTGAAGGGCAGTTTTTCGCCGGCGGCGACACGAATCATCTGCTCGACCAGATCGACGCCGGTGATGTTTTCCGTCACCGGGTGTTCCACCTGCAAGCGGGTGTTCATTTCCAGGAAGTAGAAGGATTTGTCTTTGCCGACGACAAATTCCACCGTGCCGGCAGATTGATACTTCACTGCCTTGGCCAGCGCCACGGCCTGCTCACCCATCGCTTTGCGGGTTTTGGCATCGAGGAAGGGGCTGGGCGCTTCTTCCAGCACTTTCTGGTGGCGGCGCTGGATGGAACATTCGCGCTCGAACAGATAGACGGTGTTGCCGAAGGAATCGGCGAGCACCTGAATTTCGATGTGGCGCGGTTCTTCGACGAATTTTTCGATGAATACGCGGTCGTCGCCAAAGCTCGAACGCGCTTCGTTCTGGCAGGAAACAAAGCCTTCGTGGGCTTCCTTGTCGTTATAGGCGACACGCAGCCCTTTGCCGCCGCCACCGGCGCTGGCTTTAATCATCACCGGGTAGCCGATTTGTTTGGCGACTTTCACCGCCGCTTCCGGGCCGGCGATGGCGTCGTTATTGCCGGGAATGGTGTTGACGCCGGCTTGTTGGGCGAGTTTTTTCGATTCGATTTTGTCGCCCATCTTGGCGATGGAATAGTGCTTCGGGCCGATGAAGACAATGCCGGCTTCTTCCAGACGGCGGGCAAATTCTTCGTTTTCCGACAAAAAACCATAGCCGGGATGCACCGCTTCGGCGCCGGTTTTTTTGCAGGCGTCGATGATTTTTTCCATCACCAGATACGATTCGCGCGAGGGCGCGGGGCCGATGTTGACGGCTTCATCGGCCATGCGCACGTGCAGCGAGTCGCGGTCGGCTTCGGAATGGACGGCAACGGTCTGGATGCCCATCTTGCGGGCGGTTTTGATAACCCGACAGGCGATTTCGCCCCGGTTGGCAATCAGGATTTTCTTGAACATGCGTTTTGCTCCGTAATTCGTTCTGGCCGGTTACAGCGGGATGTTGGAATGCTTGCGCCACGGGTTTTCCAGCTTTTTCTCTTTCAGCATGGCCAGCGAGCGGCAAATGCGTTTGCGCGTCTCGTGCGGCATGATGACGTCGTCGATAAAGCCCCGGGCACCCGCCACGAACGGGTTGGCGAAACGTTCTTTGTATTCGGCTTCGCGGGCAGCGATTTTTTCTGCGTCGTTTTTCTCTTCGCGGAAAATGATTTCCACCGCGCCTTTCGGCCCCATCACCGCGATTTCGGCAGAAGGCCAGGCGAAGTTCACGTCCCCGCGCAGGTGTTTGGAGGCCATCACGTCATAGGCGCCGCCATAGGCTTTGCGGGTGATGACGGTGACTTTGGGCACGGTGCACTCGGCATAGGCGAAGAGCAGCTTGGCGCCGTGCTTGATGATGCCGCCGTATTCCTGCGCCGTGCCGGGCATGAAGCCGGGCACGTCGACGAAGGTGACGACGGGAATGTTGAAGGCATCGCAGAAACGGATGAAGCGCGCCGCCTTGATGGAACTCTTGATGTCCAGACAACCGGCGAGCACCAGCGGCTGGTTGGCGACGATGCCCACCGGCGCGCCTTCCATGCGGCCAAAGCCGATGAGGATGTTTTTGGCGTAATCGGCCTGCAACTCAAAGAAGTCGCCATCGTCGACGACTTTGTGAATCAGCTCTTTCATGTCGTAGGGCTGGTTGGCGTTGGCGGGCACGAGGGTGTCGAGCGAATAATCCAGCCGGTTTGCCGGGTCGTAGGACGGCATTTTGGGCGGTTTTTCGCGGTTGTTGGCGGGAATGAAGCCGACCAGACGGCGCGTCATCATCAGCGCTTCAACGTCGTTTTCAAAACTCATGTCGGCGACACCAGATTTGGTGGCGTGGGTTTGCGCGCCGCCCAGCTCTTCGGCGGTGACTTCTTCGTGGGTGACGGTTTTCACCACGTCCGGGCCGGTGACGAACATGTAGGACGAATCTTGCACCATGAAGATGAAGTCGGTCATCGCCGGCGAATACACGGCACCGCCGGCGCACGGCCCCATGATGAGGGAAATCTGCGGCACCACGCCCGAGGCCAGCATGTTGCGCTGGAAGACTTCGGCATAGCCGCCCAGCGAGTCGACGCCTTCCTGAATGCGCGCGCCGCCCGAATCGTTCAGACCAATCACCGGCGCGCCGATGCGCATGGCGTGGTCCATGATTTTGCAGATTTTTTCGGCGTGGGTTTCAGACAGCGCACCGCCGAAGACGGTGAAGTCCTGCGAGAAGACGAAGACCAGACGCCCGTTGATGGTGCCGTAGCCAATCACGACGCCGTCGCCGGGGATGTGCTCTTTGTCCATGCCGAACTGGTTGCAGCGGTGTTCCTTGAACATGTCCCACTCTTCAAAGCTGCCTTCGTCCAGCAGCAGGTCGATGCGCTCGCGGGCGGTGAGCTTGCCCTTGGCGTGCTGGCGGTCAATGCGCTTCTGGCCGCCACCAAGGCGAGCCTGGGCGCGTTTCTCGTCCAGTTTGCGGATAATTTCCTGCATGGTTACTCCTTCCAGTAAAACGAAAAAAGGTGTTGTGCGGGGTTCGTTGCGGGCGACCTCGCACCGAGGGTGGGTTGGTCAGCCTGTGGGCGGGCTGTCGAGCGCATCGAGCAACTGCCGTGCGGCAAGCGCAGGCGGCAGCAGTCCGGCGGCTACATCGTGTTCACTGCGGGTAAGCAGGGCTTGGACGCGCGGGTGGGCGCGGAAACGCTGGCGCAGGCCGCTGTCGACGAGTTCCCACATCCAGGAGCGGGCCTGTCGGTGGCGACGTTCTTGTAGTTCGCCACTTGCGTGCATGGTGTCGTAGAACGATTGCACGCTTTGCCAGAATTGGTCGATGCCGTCCTTTTTCAGGGCGGAAAGTTTGAGCACCGGCACCGTCCAGTTCGGAGATGCCGGGCGCAACATGTGTAGTGCAGTCTTGATTTGGGCGCAGGCGCGGGCGGTGGCGATGCGGTCGGTATCCGCCTTGTTGACCACCACCATATCGGCCAGCTCCATGATGCCTTTTTTGATGCCTTGCAAATCGTCGCCGGCGTTGGGCAGTTGCAGCAGGCAAAACATGTCGGTCATGCTGGCGACGGCGGTTTCGGATTGACCCACACCGACGGTTTCGATGATGAGCACATCAAAACCCGCCGCTTCGCACAGCAGCATGGATTCGCGCGTTTTTTCCGCCACGCCGCCGAGACTGCCCGCCGACGGGCTGGGGCGGATGAAGGCGGCGGTCTGCTGGCTGAGCAGTTCCATGCGGGTTTTGTCGCCCAGAATGGAGCCGCCGGAGACCGACGAAGAAGGGTCAACCGCCAGCACGGCAACGCGCTTGTGGTGCTGCTCAATCAGATACAGCCCCAGCGCTTCGATGAACGTGGACTTGCCCACGCCGGGCACGCCGGAAATGCCCAGCCGCAGCGAGCCGCCGGTGTGCGGCAGCAGCGCGGCAAGCAGCGCCTGCGCCTGCTGGCGGTGGTCGTCGCGCGAAGACTCAACCAGCGTGATGCTTTTGGCCAGCGCGCGGCGCTGACCTTGCAACACACCGTCGACCAGCGCAGCGTCGGGCTGCGCGGCGGCTTGCGCGCCGTGGGAAGAGTGGGCGTTCATCGCGGGTTTCTGCTGCTATAGCGTCTTATGCCTTCATGCCGCGCGCCAGACGAATCTGGCGCAGCATTTCGCGGGCGCTTTTCTGAATCGGCGTGCCGGGGCCGAAAATGCCCTTGGCACCGGCCTTGTAGAGCGCGTCGTAGTCTTGCGCGGGGATGACGCCGCCGACAAAGACGATGATGTCGTCCGCGCCCTGTTCGTGCAGGTTGCGGATGATTTCGGGCACCAGCGTTTTGTGACCGGCGGCCAGACTGGAACAGCCCACCGCGTGCACGTCGTTTTCCACCGCGTGACGGGCGGCTTCTTCGGGCGTCTGGAACAGCGGGCCAATGTCGATGTCAAAACCGAGGTCAGCCAGCGCGCTGGCAACGACCTTGGCGCCACGGTCGTGCCCGTCCTGGCCGAGTTTGGCAATCATCACGCGCGGACGGCGGCCTTCTTCGGCGGTGAAGGCGTCGATTTCTTCCTTGAGCGTTTGCCAGTCGTCATCGCTGTCGACGACCGAGGCATAGACGCCGGAGACCGCCTGCGGGTCGGCACGGAAGCGGCCAAAGACTTTTTCCAGCGCATCCGACACTTCGCCTACCGTGGCGCGCAGCCGAATGGCCTTGACGGACAAATCCAGCAGGTTGCCTTCGCCGGTCTCGGCGCAGCGGGTGAGCGCATTGAGCGCCGCTTCGACGGCGGCGTTGTCGCGCGTCTCACGGATTTTCTTCAGGCGGGCAATCTGCGCTTCGCGCACGGCGTGGTTGTCGATGTCGAGGATTTCGATGGGGTCTTCCTTTTCCAGCCGGTATTTGTTGACGCCGACGATGACGTCGCGCCCCGAGTCGATGCGCGCCTGTTTGTCGGCAGCGCATTCTTCCACCTTCATCTTCGCCCAACCGGATTCGACGGCCTTGGTCATGCCGCCCATGGCTTCGATTTCTTCAATCAGCGCCCAGGCCTTGTCGGCCATTTCCTGCGTGAGGGTTTCCATCATGTAGGAACCCGCCCAGGGGTCGACGACGTTGCAGATGTGGGTTTCTTCCTGAATCAGAATCTGCGTGTTGCGCGCGATGCGGGCAGAAAACTCGGTGGGCAGCGCGATGGCTTCGTCCAGCGCGTTGGTGTGCAGCGACTGCGTGCCGCCAAAGACGGCAGCCATCGCTTCAATGGTGGTGCGCACCACGTTGTTGTACGGGTCTTGCTCGGTGAGCGACCAGCCGGAAGTCTGGCAGTGCGTGCGCAGCATCATGGACTTGGGCTTTTTCGGGTTGAACTGCTTCATCAGCCGCCACCACAGCAGGCGCGCAGCGCGCATCTTGGCGATTTCGAGATAGAAATTCATGCCAATCGCCCAGAAGAAGGACAAACGACCGGCGAAGGCATCCACGTCCATGCCGCTCTTGATGCCGGTGCGCACGTATTCCAGCCCGTCTGCCAGCGTGAAGGCCAGTTCGATGGTCTGGTTCGCGCCCGCTTCCTGAATGTGGTAGCCGGAAATCGAAATGCTGTTGAATTTCGGCATGTGCTGGGCGGTGTACTGAAAGATGTCGGCGATGATTCGCATCGACGGCGCAGGCGGGTAGATATAGGTGTTGCGCACCATGAACTCTTTCAGGATGTCGTTCTGGATGGTGCCGGAAAGTTGTTCCTGCGACACGCCTTGCTCTTCGGCAGCGACGATGTAGCCTGCCAGAATTGGCAGCACGGCGCCGTTCATCGTCATCGAGACGGAAATGCGGTCCAGCGGAATGCCGTCGAAGAGGATTTTCATGTCTTCGACCGAATCAATCGCCACACCCGCCTTGCCCACGTCGCCCGTGACGCGCGGGTGGTCACTGTCGTAACCACGGTGGGTGGCAAGGTCAAACGCCACGGACACACCTTGCCCGCCAGCAGCCAGCGCCTTGCGGTAGAAAGCGTTGGATTCTTCGGCGGTGGAAAAACCGGCGTACTGGCGAATCGTCCACGGTTTGACGGCGTACATGGTCGGCTGCGGGCCGCGCAGGAACGGCTCAAAGCCCGGCAGCGTGTTGGCAAAGGGCAGGTTCTCGGTATCCGCGCGGGTGTAGAGTGGGCGCACCGAAATGCCGTCGGGCGTCTGCCAGTTCAGGTTGCTGACCTCGCCATTCGGGGCGTGGCGGCTGGCTGCTGCGGTCCAGTCGTCCAGCGAAGCGGGCGGGCATTGCGGATACTTGTCGTTTTTCATGAGAATCTTCCGGATAGGTTCGTCAGGTGTCCAGGCAGGAAACAAACCTTCGCCCGCGTTGCGAGCGGGCGAAGGTTTGCGAATTCTACGCGCTGCGAGGGCGAAACCTGCAAATTCTATGTTAGCGTGTCCCATACAATCAAGCACAGGCAAGTTTTTATTGTGGATTTTTCGTTTTTTGCTGTGATTTCCCCGTCTGCACGCGCGCTGCGGCGGCTTTTGCTGGCGGCGGCGGGCGCGTGCCTGCTGGCCGCCTGCGCCCCCCGGGCGCAGGTGTGGCATCAGGAAGGCTACGTTTTCGGCACCCGCGTGGATTTGAGCCTCTACGACAACGGCGCGCGCACGCGCGAAGACGCCACGGCGGCGTTTGATGCCGTGTTGCAGGAATTCGACCGCCTGCACCGCGCCTGGCACGCCTGGCAGCCTTCCGAACTCTCCGCCCTGAACGAAGCGCTGGCAGCGGGGCGCAGCGCGCAGGTCAGCGACGAGCTGGCCGCCTTGTTGCAAGACGCGCAGCGCCTGAGCGCGCTGGGCGACGGCCTGTTTGACCCCGGCATTGGCCGCCTGATTGCGCTGTGGGGCTTTCAGGCGGACGAATTTGCGCCGCGCCTGCCAGATGCGGACGCCGTGCAGGCGCTGGTACGCGCGCAGCCCGGCATTGCGCAGTTGCATGTGGAAGGCAATACCGTGCGCAGCGAGCGCCCCGAAGTGCAGATTGACCTGGGCGGCTACGCCAAAGGCTACGCGCTGGACCGCGCCGCAGAAATCCTGCGCCAGCACGGGTTTCACAACGCGCTGATCAACATCGGCGGCAACTTGCTGGCGCTGGGCAGCAAGGGCGACACACCGTGGCGCATCGGCATCCAGCACCCGCGCGAAGGCGCGCCGATGGCGACCATGCCGCTCTACGACGGCGAAGCCGTGGGCACGTCCGGCGACTATCAGCGTTACTTTGAACTGGATGACCGCCGTTACAGCCACTTGATT
>JAFZMK010000171.1 GCA_017553285.1 Rhodocyclaceae bacterium | reverse complement strand
GCATCCGCCGCATTGCCGCATTCGTGGCAGGCGCGCAGATAGGTTTCAACACTGTCCAGCACACGCTGCTGGTAATCCTTGGGGGTGAATGCGGTCATAGCGGTTTCCCGTATGTTGGTTCAGGGCTGTGCGTTGCGGGCTGCTGCTGACCCGGATAGATATGCTGCATCACGCCGCCCTGCGTCACTACCACGGCGGTTCCCGTCTGCGCGGCAAGTCGGTGCGCGCGCTGTGCTGCGCGTTGCAGCGCAGGCCATGCGCCGCGCAAATCTGCACTCTTGGCTTGCTGGATGGGTTTGGGATTCATCGCTCGCTCCAATCAAGTAATACCGGCGTTTTACCGGCGTTGTCATACAGTGACCACTCATCCACCGCCGCTGCGTAGTGCTGGCGAAAGTTTTCCAGACCGGCGCGGAAACGCCGACGAATGACGGCTTCGGGAATGTTGTGTCCGCCTTGCAGCACCCGCTGCGCCACGCGCGCCACGGCCTCGTCAGCATGGTTCAGTTGCAGAAAAATCAGCTCCGCCCGATACCCGGCAGCGCGCCAGCGCGCAATGTGGCGCAGGTAGGCGCGTCCGGACAGCGTGGTTTCAAAGGCAAAACTCCGCCCGGCGTGAAAATGCCGCGCCATCTCTGCCAGCATCAAGCGCCCCGCCTGCACTGCCGCCGCTTCCGGCGCAAACGGCGCCAGTCCGGCGGCGATGAAATCGGCATTCACAAAAACCGGACACGCCGCTTCCTGCGGCAGAAATTCGCGCGCAAACGTGGTTTTCCCTGCCCCATTGGGGCCAGCGATGATGATGACTTTGCGCTCTTGTGGTGCCATTTACATTTCCAGCTCATACGGCGTTTGTTTGAAGGTAATGCGCTCGTGCTCAAGGCTCTTGCCCATGCGTTCAGCGGCGGCGTAGATGATTTTTGCGCCGGCGAAGGGCGGTAGGGCGGAAAAAACTTCTTCGGTGAGAATGTTGCCCTCGCCAATGCCGGCTTTCAATTCTTTCAGAATGCCGTTGTAGAGCAGGTAGACGGCGCGGCCTTCATGCACGCCCAAAAGCGGCGAGGCAGCGCCGCCCGGAAAGCCTGCAAAGCCCGTGCCCGTTTCCTTGAACCAGACAAACTCGGCAAGCTGCGCAAACGTCACATCCTCGCGCACCTGCCCGCTGGCATCAAACAGCGGCTCGCGCGACAGGCGGCAGAACTGGAAGCCCCCGCCAAGCCCCGCCACCTCCTCGCCCTTGGGTGTGGTGTAGCCCTGCGCGGCGCGGCGCACGCGCTCTGCCGTCACCGTGCTGGCGATGTTGGCGTCCATTTCCACCAGGATGAAGCGCCGATTGCCGCCATCGGCGGCGTTTTGTTTCAGCACCGCGTGCGCCGTTGTGCCGGAGCCGGCGAAGCTATCCATAATTAAATCGCCAGAATTGCTTGCCAATTGGATACAACGACGGATTAGCTCTGGCGGTTTTGGGAATTGGAAGTCGTTTGCAAGCCCCATTTCGCCAAGCACATAGGTTCCTTGTTCACTAATAAACTCGGTATCTGCCCAAATGGTTTTTGCTTTTACAGCCTCTTTTCTATATTTCTCAAAGATGCGCCACTCTCCGGTTCGAGTTTGCGAAGCAAAAACAATGCGTGTGCCTGTAACGCAGGCTTCTTCAAGTTTGGGCGCTCCCCATCGCCAGCAACTTTCAACGCCTTGGCTGTTTAAAGGAACTGTCTTAATGAATCCAGGCAAGGGCACTGTTGAGACAGCATGTTCTCCACGGCTGTTCGCTGGTGACGGGTCAATATAAATCGGATAAAATAAGTTTGGTCGGTTGAATCTGCCAAATTTTGGGTTTCTATTTCTCAATTCGCGCGGCGAAAATGCGCCAAATTCGTCACTTTTATCCAGATTCTCGCCGCTTGTTTGGATTTCATTCAGTGCCGCCGAATCACTTTTTTGAAAACAAAGAAGGTACTCGTGGGTTTTTGATATTTGCTTGTAAGTTTGACCGCGCCTATTGGCTTCTATGATGATTTGAGCGACGAAATTTTTTTCTCCGAATATTTCCTCCAATAACATTTTGAAAGAGGCAATTTCGTTATCGTCTAGGCTGACAAATATAAAGCCATCCTCGCGCAAAAACTGGCGCAGCAGCACAAGGCGCGGGTACATCATGCACAGCCAGCGGTCGTGGCGGTCAAGGGTCTCGCCTTCCTTGCCGACGACTTCGCCCAGCCATTTGCGTATTTCCGGGCTGTTGACGTTGTCGTTGTAGACCCAGCCCTCATTGCCCGTGTTGTAGGGCGGGTCAATGTAGATGCACTTCACTTGCCCCGCGTAGCGCGGCAGCAAGGCTTTCAGGGCGTGCAGGTTGTCGCCCTGCACGATGAGGTTGCCGCTGCCTGCGTCGCCGCAGGAAAGCGCGGGCACGGATTCAAGCAGGCGCACGGGCACGCGGGTGTGGTGCTGCTGCACGGCGGCCTTGCCTATCCAGTTGAGTGTGGGCATGGAGTTTGCTTTGGGTTACGTGTAGTGGCATGACGGGCGCGATGGGCGCGCGGGGAGGAACTATACCCTGACCTTGTTGGTAAGGGAGGAAATCTTCATGATTCCTCAGCAATCAGCTCGGTTTCCATGTGCCGGATGGCTGCGAGTAAATTGCGGTAACTTGGCGAGCGTTCGTTATCCAGGCGCAGGTGCTGACCAATGGCGCGGGAGCCGGATATTTTTTCGTATCGACCTTTTGTCAGTGCGCGCAGTTCCTTGCTTG
>JAFZMK010000170.1 GCA_017553285.1 Rhodocyclaceae bacterium | reverse complement strand
GCCGCGCGCCCCGCGCCGCGCGCCGATGGGCGGCGCACCGCTGCTGGAAGCGCGCAGCCTGTCCGTGCGCTTTGCCCGTCGCGGCGGTCTGCTGCGGCGCATTCGCGGCTGGCATGTTGCTGTTGACAGCGTGTGTCTGGAAATGCGCCGGGGCGAAGTGCTCGCCCTCGTGGGCGAATCCGGCTGCGGCAAAACCACGCTGGCGCACGCCATCGCCCGTCTGCAAAGCACCAGCGCAGGCGAAATCCGGCTGGCAGACGGCCTGCACCTGCGCCAGGCGGTGCAAATGGTGTTTCAAGACCCCGGCGCCAGCCTCAACCCCCGCCTGCCCGTGGCGGTGGCGCTGACTGAGCCGATGCGCGCGCACCGCATCGGTGAAAATGACGCCGAACGCCTGCAACACGCGCGCGAATTGTTCGTGCGCGTCGGCCTGCCGCCGGAAGCGCTGCACCGCTACCCGCACGAATTTTCCGGCGGCCAGCGCCAGCGCATCGCCATCGCCCGCGCGCTCGCCACCCGCCCGCAGCTCATCATCTGCGACGAAATCACCTCGGCGCTGGACGTTTCCGTGCAGGCAGGCATTTTGCGCCTGTTGCACGAACTGGTCGCCCGCGACCAGCTTTCCCTGCTCTTCATCACCCACAACATGGGCGTCGTCGAATGGCTGGCGGACCGTGTTGCCGTCATGCACGGCGGGCGCATCGTCGAAATGGGCGCGGCGCAAGACGTACTCACCCATCCAGGTCACCCCTACACCCGCCGCCTGCTCGCCGCCGTCACCCGGCTTTGAGCAGAAAGTGACACCGAAGAGACACAGTTTTTGTGCACCGCAAAAAAGTTGTTGACAGTGCCCGCAAGGGTGCGTATCGTTCGCCATGTTGCATCGCAACAAGCGAAGTAAGTCAGATTTAACTATTTCATTTTTTAGGAGTTTTCCCATGCTGGTCAACAAAATTGACGAACTCACCGCCAACAGCAAAGCCTCTGTCGAAGTCGCGCTGAAAGCCATCACCTCTTCCTTCGGCAACCTGGAGCGCCTGACCGCCCTGAACATCAACACCGCCCGCACCCTGCTCGACGACAACGTCGGCGCTGCCCGTGCCATGCTGTCCGCCAAAGACGTGCGCGAACTCGTCGGCCTGCAAGCCTCCCTGGCGCAGCCGATGGTGGAAAAACTGGCTGCCTACAACCGCAGCGTCTACGAAATCGTTTCCCAAAACCAATCCGAATTCGTGCGCATGGTCGAAAGCCAAATCGCTGACCTGAACAAAAAATTCACCAGCGCCCTGGATTCCGCTGCCAAATCCACCCCGGTGTCCGACGTTGCCGTCGCCGCTGTCAAATCCGCTCTGGCTGCTGCCAACAGCGTCTATGACAACGCCAACAAAGTGGCCAAACAAGTTGCCGAAATCGCCGAAGCCAACATGACCGCCGCCACCAACGCCACGGTCAAAGCGGTCAGCACGGCTTCTTCCACCGCTTCCTCCTCCGCCAAATCCAGCACCAGCAGCAAACGCGCTGCCGCCTGATTGGTCGCACAGTGAAGCCGACGGGTCAGCCCACAGGCTGCCCGCAGCAGAAAACCCCGCGCAAGCGGGGTTTTTCTTTCCCCGCCCGCGCCGTGGCGCGTTGCGTGGATGGCGCGGTTCTATGCTAGAATCGCCCGCTTCCGGAGAGGTGGATGAGCGGTTTAAGTCGCACGCCTGGAAAGCGTGTTCAGGGTAATACCCTGACGCGGGTTCGAATCCCGCCCTCTCCGCCAAACGAACAACTGCCCGCCTTCCAGGGATTTCCCGGAAGGCGGGTTTTCTTTTGGTCAGACAAAAAGCGCCCCCGCGCCGCGAATTTGCCGCCATCCATGGCGGCGTGGTGTTGCTGGCTGTGGTCGGGGTGATATTGTTCGTGTTGCAATGAGCAAGGAGGTTTTTCATGCATTATCCGTTTGATGAGTTTGCCAGCGATGTGCGCCATCTGGCGCGGGCGATTCGCGACACGTTCGATGCGCAGGCGTTGGTGGCGGTTTCGCGTGGCGGTATGACGCTGGGGCACGCGCTTTCGGTGGCGCTGGAAAACCGCAATCTGTTTGCCATCAACGCCGAGCATTACGAGGGCGAGCGGCGGCTGGATTCGGTGAAGATTGTGAATGTGCCCGACCTTTCGGGGTTCGCGCGCGTGTTGCTGGTCGATGACATCGTCGATAGCGGCGAGACGGTGACGGCGATTCGCGATTTGCTGGCGCGCCGCTATCCGGCGCTGGAAGTGCGCGTGGCGTCCTTGTTCTACAAACAGCGCGCGTGCGTGCAGCCGGATTTCAGCCGCCACGAGGCGCACGATTGGATGACGTTTTTCTGGGACATCACGCTGAACGATTGACGGCGCGCGCGGCGCTGTCCGCGTCCGGGCTGACTTCGATGATGGGGTGGTGCAGACCGGCGATGTCGGCGAGCAGGGCGCGGCATTCGTCCGGCGTGGGCGGCGGTTTGTCGCCCGCGCAGCGCAGGGCGGCGATGAGCGTCCAGGCGTTTTGCCCGACGCGCCAGAGGTGAAAATCGGTAATCGTGACGTTGGGCAGGGTGGCAAGCCGCGCTTGCACTTGCGCGGCGAGCGCGCCGTGTTCCTGACGGTCGAGCAACACGGCGGCGGATTGGCGCATCAAGGTGAGCGACCAGCGCAAAATCAGCACGCAGGCGGCGAGCGCAATCAGCGGGTCGAGCCAGTTCCATTGCCACAGCCAGGCGGCGGCCAGCCCCAGCAGGGCGGCGACCGAGGTGACCAGATCGGCGAGTACATGCAAAAAGGCGGCGCGCAGGTTGCTGTCCGGCGCGTGTTCGTGTGCATGAGCGTGGTCGTGCCCGTGCCCATGCCCGTGTTCGTGCGCAGGAACGTGCCCATGCCCATGCCCTTCGTGCAGCAAAAAAGCGCAAATCAGGTTGACGGCAAGACCCAGCACGGTGACGGCAAGCGCCTCGCGCGCGTGTAGTGGCTGCGGGGCGAGCAGGCGGTGCAACGATTCGCCCGCCAGAAACACGGTGGAGAGCGCCAGAAACAGCGTGCTGCTGTACGCGGCCAAATCGCCAATCTTGCCGCTGCCAAAGCTCAAGCGCCGATCCAGCGCGTAGCGGCGCACCAGCGCATAAGAAAACGCCGCCAGCCCCAGCGCCAGCGCGTGTCCTGCCATGTGGATGCCGTCGGCCAGCAGTGCCATGGAGCCGGTCAGCCAGCCTGCGACGACTTCGCCCAGCATGGTCACCAGCGTAATCCAGGCGACCAGACGGGCGCGCTGCTCGGCGCGGCGCGTGCCGGTCTGACCGAAATCGTGCGGATGGGCGGGGTGGGAAGCGGCGAACATGCGCGGATTATGCGCCCGCGCGCGGTGCGCCGACAATCGCGCGCGGCGCTTCCTCAGTCCGCCAGCCCCGCGTACAGCGCGGTGCTCAGATAGCGTTCGCCAAAAGACGGCAGGATGACGACGATCAGCTTGCCGGCGTTTTCCGGCCTGGCGGCAAGGCGCGCGGCGGCAGCCAGCGCCGCGCCCGAAGAAATGCCTACCAGCAAGCCTTCTTCGCGCGCCGCGCGCCGCGCGTACTCGAAGGCGTCTTCATTGCTGACGGGAAT
>JAFZMK010000169.1 GCA_017553285.1 Rhodocyclaceae bacterium | reverse complement strand
CTCATTCAGGTGGAAAGCGCCTTTCGCAAATACGCCATTTCCAGCGCCGGTGCGCGCGGCTACATGCAGGTGATGCCGTTCTGGATTCGCGTCATCGGCGAGCCGGGCGACAACCTCTTTTTCATGCGCAAAAACCTGCGCTATGGCTGCACCATCCTGCGTCACTATCTGGACATTGAAAAAGGCGACCTGTTCCGCGCCCTGGGGCGCTACAACGGCAGTCTGGGACGGGCGGAATACCCGAACCTGGTGCGCCGCGCGTGGGAAAACAACTGGTCGTATGTGCCGCTGCCGCCCGCGCCGGAAAACCAGAGCACTACCCAAGAAACTACCCAGACTACCCAGACTACCCAAGAAACCCCGCCGCCCGCGTCGGCGCAAAAACCGGTAACGCCCGCGCCGGTGCCAAAAGCGGCGCAACCCGCGCCCGCACAAAAGCCGGTGACACCCGCGCCGCTGCCGCGCACGGCGAGTGGTCAGATTACGAAAACCCCGCCGCCCGCCGCTGCTGTACCCGCTGCGCCCGCCGCGCAAACACAGCCCGTGCCGCAGCCCAAACCCGCATCCGCACAACCGGCGGCACCCGCCGCGCAAAAACAACCTGCGCCCGCGCCGAAACAACCTGTTCCCGCAGCGACAAAACAACCCACGCCGGTAGCACAGCCCGTGCCGAAACAACCCGCTGCGCCCGCTGCCGCGTCCGCGCAATCGCCCGCCGCGCCCGCAGCGTCAAAACAACCCGCACCCGCCGCGCAAAAGCAACCCGCTGCGCCCGTCCCGGCAGCGAAACCCGCCCCCCAAAAACAAAACTGAGCGTGCGCAAAAAAACAGCCCGGCGCGTTGCCGGGCTGTTTGCGTTTGTGGCGCGGTGCGCTTTAGCGGCGCATGTCGCCGGTTTCCACAAAGCGCTGGTGCCAGCTTAGCGCCTCGCCCAGCAGGTGCGGCGTGTGCAGGCTGCGGCCTTCCTTGCAGGCGCGGTCAAAGTAATCCTGCAACATCGGGCGGTAGTCCGGATGGGCGCAGTTGTCGATGATGGCTTGCGCGCGCTTGCGCGGCGCCAGCCCGCGCAGGTCAGCCAGACCTTGTTCGGTGACGATAATCTGGCTGTCGTGCTCGGTGTGGTCGACGTGCGAGCACATCGGCACGATGCAACTGATTTTGCCGTCCTTGGCGACCGACGGGGTGACGAAGAAGGTGAGGTAGCCATTGCGGGCAAAATCGCCCGAGCCGCCGATGCCGTTCATCATGCTGGAACCCATCAGGTGGGTGGAGTTGATGTGACCGTAGAGGTCGACTTCAATCATCGAGTTCATGGCAATCACCCCGAGGCGGCGCACCAGCTCGGGATGGTTGCTGATTTCCTGCGGGCGCAGGATGATGCGCTCGCGGTAAAAATCGATGTTTTTCTCGAAGTCTTCGTAGGCGGCGCGGGAGAATGAGACGGCAGTGGCGGAGGCGCACTTCATCTTGCCGGCGCGCAGCAAGTCGAGCATGCCGTCTTGCAGCACTTCGGTAAAGCCCAGCAGGTCGTGGAAGGGGCCGTGCAGCAGACCATCGAGCACGGCATTGGCGACGTTGCCCACGCCGGACTGAATCGGCAACATGCGCGCAGGCAGGCGCCCGTGGCGGATTTCGTGTTGCAGAAACTCGATGATGTAGGCGGCAATGCGGCGGGAATTTTCGTCCGGCTGGGAAAAGGCGTTGTCGCGGTCGGGATGGTTGGTTTCCACGATGGCGACGACTTTTTCGGGGGCGACGCGCAGGTACGGAATGCCGATGCGGTTGTCGGCGTGGGTGAGGCTGATGGGCAGGCGGTGCGGCGGGGTGGCCGTGCCGTAGTAAATGTCGTGCATCCCTTCCATGCTCATCGGCAGGCGGGTGTTGATTTCGAGGATGACCTTGTCGGCAATGTCCAGCCAGGTTTTGTTGTTGCCCACGGCGGTGGAAGGAATGAGCAGACCATCGGGGGTGATGCCGACGATTTCGATGACCGCCACATTCATGTGACCGAGAAAACCGTAACTGGCAAGCTGCGCGACGTGCGACAGGTGCAGGTCAAGGTAGTCGATTTCGCCGCCGTTGATTTTTTTGCGCGTCGTCCCGTCCGAGCTATACGGCAGGCGCAGGCTCACCGCATCGGCTTCGGCCATCACACCGTCGGCTTCGGGGGCGGTGGATGCGCCCGTCCAGACCTGAATGCGGAACGGGCGACCGGCGTCGTGCTCGGCGCGTGCGCGCGCGCTAATGGCGGTGGGCAGCACTTTCGGGTAGCCCGCGCCGGTAAAGCCGCTCATGCCGACGATGTCGCCATCGGAAACGAAGCGGGCGGCTTCGTCTGCGGTCATGATGCGGGATTGAAAGGCTGCGTATTGCATTCGGTCAGCCAGACTCATGGTGGTTCTCCTGTTCTGTGAGAGACAAGCCCCGTACATGTTGAGGGAAGGGGCGCGTGTGTGAGTGGGCAAAAAATTGCGCGCCCGCGATACTAGCGCAGGCGCGCGGGTGTGTGTTGGACGCTTAACGACGACCGCCAAACATGGAGCCGAGAATGCCGCGCACAATCTGCCGCCCGATGGCGCTGGAGATGGTGCGGGTGACGGTTTTCGCCGCCATCTGCGCCAGTCCGTCGCGCTGTCCACCGCGCGGCCCCGTGCTGCCAAAGAGGATGTCTTGCAGCACACCGCCGCTGCCTTGCGGGGCGGCGGGGGCGTTTTGGCTTTGCGCGGCAGCTTCGGCGCGGGCGGCGAGGATTTCAAAGGCCGATTCGCGGTCGACGGCTTTTTCGTACTGACCATAGACCAGACTGCCCTTGATGAGTTCGCTGCGCTCGTTGTCTTGCAGCGGCCCCAGACGCGAGGCGGGGGCGATGATTTGCACGCGCTCGACGACCGACGGGCGGCCTTTTTCGTCCAGGAACGACACCAGCGCCTCGCCCGTGGCCAGTTCGGTGATGGCGGTGGCAGCATCAAAGGCGGGATTGGCGCGCATGGTCTCGGCGGCGGTTTTCACGGCTTTCTGGTCGCGCGGGGTGAAGGCGCGCAAGGCGTGCTGCACGCGGTTGCCCAGTTGCGCGAGTACGGCGTCGGGCACGTCCAGCGGGTTTTGCGTAACAAAGAACACGCCCACGCCTTTGGAGCGAATCAGGCGCACGACTTGTTCGATTTTTTCCAGCAGCGCGGGCGGCGCATCGTTGAAGAGCAAATGCGCTTCATCGAAGAAAAAGACCAGTTTGGGCTTTTCCGGGTCGCCGACTTCGGGCAGGTTTTCAAAAAATTCCGCCAGCAGCCACAGCAGGAAGGTGGCGTACAGGCGCGGCGAGAGATAGAGCTTTTCGGCAGCCAGCACGTTGATGATGCCGTGGCCGTTGGCGTCGGTCTGCATCAGGTCGGCAATGTCGAGCATCGGCTCGCCAAAGAAATGCTCTGCGCCCTGTTCTTCCAGCGCCAGCAGGCTGCGCTGGATGGCGCCGATGGAGGCGCTGGAAATGTTGCCGTATTCGGTGCGGTACTGGGCGGCGTTTTCGCCCACGTGCTGCACGACGGCGCGCAGGTCTTTGAGGTCGATGAGCAGCCAGCCACGGTCATCGGCGACGCGAAAGACGATGGTGAGCACGCCGCTTTGCGTGTCGTTGAGGTTCAGCAGGCGGGCGAGCAGCAGCGGTCCCATGTCGGAGATGGTGGCGCGCACGGGGTGACCGTTCTCGCCGAAAACGTCCCAGAAGGTGACGGGGTTGGCGCGCGGGGTGAAATCGGTGATGCCGATTTTGTTGAGGCGTTCCAGCAGTTTGGGGTTGGCATCGCTGGCAGCGCCGATGCCGGAAAGGTCGCCCTTCACGTCGGCGACGAACACGGGCACGCCGATGGCGGAAAAGGATTCGGCGAGTTTTTGCAGCGTGACGGTTTTGCCCGTGCCAGTGGCGCCGGTAATCAGGCCGTGGCGGTTGGCAAGGCGGGGCAGCAATTCACATTCACAGTGGTCGTTTTTGGCAATCAGCATGGTGGCGTCCATCCGGGCAGAAAAGAAAGCCGAAACCTTAGCACAAAAGAAAAACCGCATCGCGCGCGCACGATGCGGTTTTCGGTGAAAGCGACGGGGCGCTTACTGGCCGCAGCGATCGACGCAGGCCAGATGCGGCGTGAGGCAACTTTCGCTACCGCCGCAACGCAGCATCGGCTGCGCGCAGCGGCGCACGCAGGCATCCCACTCGGGCGTGGCGGTAGCCCCTGCGCGCACCATCGCCAGCGTGTTGCCGCCCGCGCTCGCAGCTTGCTGCTGCGCCAGCACCGGCATGTCGCCCTGGCAGGCGGACAGCGCAAAACCGCGCTGCGGACCGGCAACGTCCGTCCATTCAGCGTCCGACAAAATCAGGTCGCCTTCAATGAAGGGGATTTCCTCGTTCGTGACCTGACCGGCGGCTTTCAGACGGTTGATGGCGCGGCAGTCAGCAGCGCGCGCCTGTTCCAGCGAATTTTGCTGCACCCCGGCCATGCCCATGTTCAGGCGGGCGCATTCTTGCGCGTAGAGGAACAGCGTGGCTTGCTGGCTGAGGCGGGTGAGGCGCTCAGGGTTGTAGACGATGCGGGCGGTGCCGTCTTTGACTTCGGCGCGAAAGAGTAGCGGCGAAGCGGTGTCATTGACGCTGGGCACGGGCTTGCCGGCGGCGTCCAGACAGTTGAAGGCACCATCGGCAGGCGCGCCGGCAGGCTGCGCGGCGGCGGTGGTGGTCTCAGTGATGGTTTCCACGCGGATTTCGGCGGGGGCATCCTGCGCCTGGGCGCAGACGGCAACAGACAGCAGGCTGGCAAGAGCAAGGGCAAAACGGGTGCGCATCGAAAACTCCTTTCGCAACGGGTGGATTCGGGTCTAACAAAGAAGCAATGATAGGCGAAGCGGCGACAATTGTGTGAGAATGTTTTGAAATGTGTCGCCAATTTTACGAAAAGGTGTGGCGCAGCCTATAATCCGCCGTTTTCCCGCACTTTTGAAGAAAGGACTGAACCATCATGGCAGGGCATTCCAAATGGGCCAACATCCAGCACCGCAAAGGGCGTCAGGATGCCAAGCGTGGCCGGATTTTTACCAAGCTGATTAAAGAAATCACGGTGGCGGCGCGCATGGGCGGCGGCGACGTGAACTTCAACCCGCGCCTGCGTCTGGCGGTCGATAACGCCAAGGCGGAAAACATGCCGGGCGAAAACATCGAACGCGCCATCAAGCGCGGCACCGGCGAACTCGAAGGCGTCAATTACGAAGAAGCGCGCTACGAAGGCTACGGCATCGGCGGCGCGGCGGTGATGGTCGATTGCCTCACCGACAACAAAACCCGCACCGTCGCCGACGTGCGCCACGCCTTTTCCAAGCACGGCGGCAACATGGGCACGGATGGCTGCGTGGCTTTCCAGTTCCG
>JAFZMK010000168.1 GCA_017553285.1 Rhodocyclaceae bacterium | reverse complement strand
TGGGCTTCAGCACCGGCGACATTGGCTGGATTGCGAAAAACGCCAGCCTCTGGCCGTCGCTGATTTTCGGCATCATCGGCGGCGCGTGGATGTTGCGGCTGGGGATTAACCGCGCGCTGTGGCTGTTTGGCGTGGTGCAGGCGGTTACCATTCTGGGCTTCGCGTGGCTGGCATCGATTGGCCCGTTTGCGGAAATTGGCCGCTGGCAATACATTGCGCTCGCCGCCGTCATCGGCGCCGAAGCCATCGGCGTGGGGTTGGGCACGTCGGCGTTTGTTGCCTTCATCGCGCGCGCCACGCATCCGGCGTTTACTGCCACGCAGTTTGCGCTGCTCTCCAGCCTCTCGGCAGTGCCGCGTACCTTTGTGAACGCGACTACCGGCGTGCTGATTGAATGGCTAGGCTATTTTTCCTTTTTCTGGCTGTGTTTCTTTCTTGCGATGCCGGGCATGTTGCTGCTGTTCGTGGTTGCGCCCTGGAACGAAGTGCCCGCGTCTGACGGAGAGCAAACCACATGACGAATCCGACCGCCGAAGCCTTGCTCGCCGCTGCCGACGCGCTCTGTGCCCGTCTGGATGCACTGTGCTTCACGCCGCCTGCCACGCACGTCTACAACCCGCTGGACTACGCCCGCGACGTGCACGCCCGCTGGCTGCGCCGCTACGCCACGGGCGCGCGCCGCGTGCTCTTTCTGGGCATGAACCCGGGGTCGTTTGGCATGGCGCAAACCGGCGTGCCGTTTGGCGAAATTGCCGCCGTGCGCGACTGGCTGAAATTGCACGGCGAAGTGGGCAAACCGGCGCAGGAAAACCCCGCCAAGCCGGTCACCGGCTTTGCCTGCCCGCGTTCGGAAGTTTCCGGGCGGCGGCTGTGGGGGCTGTTTGCGGAGCGTTTCGGCACGGCGGACGCCTTTTTTGCCGACCATTTCGTGCTCAACTACTGCCCGCTGCTGTTTCTGGACGGCACGCGCAACCTCACGCCGGATAAGCTGCCCGCGCAGCAGCAGGCGGCACTGCTGGCGGCCTGTGACGAACACTTGCGCCGTGCCGTGGAAGTGCTGCGCCCGCGCCATGTCGTTGGCATCGGCGCGTGGAGCGCCAAACGTGCCGCCGCCGCACTGGGCGGGCAGACGGCGGTGGGCATCGGGCAAGTGCTGCACCCCAGCCCCGCCAGCCCGGCGGCCAATCGCGGCTGGGCGCAGGCGGCCACGCGGCAGTTGCAGGAACAGGGCATCTGGCATTGACGCGGCTACTGCGTTGCAGCAAGATTGCCGCCCGTTTTTTCCCCTCCTTTCCCCAACATGACGCACGAGCTTCAACCCCTGTTTGACAACAACCAGAACTGGTCGGTCAGCAACCAGCAAAGCGACCCGGATTTTTTCCGCCGCCTGCTCAAACAACAAGCGCCGCGCTATCTGTGGATTGGCTGTTCGGACAGCCGCGTGCCCGCCAACCAGATTATCGGGCTGGACCCGGGCGAAGTGTTCGTGCACCGCAACGTCGCCAACCTCGTCGTGCATACCGATTTGAACGCGCTTTCCGTCATCCAGTATGCGGTGGAAGTCTTGCAGGTCGAACACATCCTCGTCGTCGGTCACTACGGCTGCGGCGGGGTCACTGCCGCGCTGCGCAACAAGCAGCTCGGGCTGGTCGACAACTGGCTGCGCCACGTGCAGGACGTGCGCGAACGCTACGCCGCGCTGCTTGACGCGCTGCCCGATGAAGCCGCACGCATCAACGCCCTGTGCGAGCTGAACGTGCGCGACCAGGTGCAGAACGTCAGCCGCTCCTCGGTGCTGCGCGATGCCTGGGCGCGCCGCCAGCGCGTCGCGGTGCACGGCTGGTGTTACCGGCTCACCGACGGGCTGGTCACCGACCTGCACGTGAGCCTGCACAATCAGCACGAAGCGCAAGCCTTGCAGGAAGACGACAACCCGCGCTTTTTTGGCGTATGACGGCGAGGTAGCGGGCGATGCTGAATTTGCTGCGGCGCGTGCTGGATTTTTTCCGGGAAGAATCCGCCCGTCTGGAATCCTTGCTGGAAGAAGGGCGGCGCGAGCCGCTGGTGCGCGCCATCCGGCTGGTGGAAAGCGCCGTGCGGCGCACCGATTTGCCCGCCTCCACGCGCGAGCGCGTGATTGCGCAGTTGCGCGAAATCCGCCAGCAGGCGGACAGTCTGCCGGGGACGCTGCGTTTTGCGGTGGCGCTTGCCGCGCTGGTGCGCGACCTCTATCTGGAAATCCGCATCCATTCGCCGAATGCCAAACCGGCGGTGAAGGCGCTGCACGCGGCGCGTCTGGCAGGCTGCGAGGTGTTGCCGGAGCAGGGCGATTTGCTCGATACCGCGCTGATGGCGCTGCGGGAAATGATGACCGAAGACGCCACCAGCGTGCGCAGCGGTCTGAAACAGGGCAGGGAGCTGGCGCGCCGCTTTGCCGCCACCGTTGCCGCGACAGACATTTGCCCGCCTGATGCCGCCCGCACGGCGCTGGAAATTGCCGACTGGGCGTATGGCGACCCGCCCGTGGCGCGCGCCGAAGCCTTGCCTGCCGAACAACTGCCCGGCGCTTTACGCGAAACCAGCAAGGCGCAAACCGGGCTGATGGATTTTTCGCAATCCATGCGCATCTGGTGCGGGCGCACTGCGTTGGGGCTGACCGTGGCGTTTTCCGGCACGCGCGCCAATCACCTGAAGACGCTCAGCGCCGATGTCGAGCAATTGTTCATGCCCTCGCTGCACTATCTTGCCGCCGCTGGCGTGGTGCGTTTGTTTCTGCGCGAATTTGCCGCTGAGCCGCTGTGGGTAGTGGGGCATTCGCTGGGCGGCGGGCTGGCGCAGTTTGCCGTTGCCGCGCAGGCGGCGGAAGACTTGCCGCGCCTGCGCGCGGTGGCGTTCAATGCTGCCGGCTTGTCGCTGGCTTCGCTCAACGTGCTGGGTGAAGCGCGCATGGCGGCAGCGTGCGGGCGCATTGCGCATTTCACCACGTATCACGACCCGGTCTCCGCCTTCGGCGGCCTGCTGGGCGCGCATCTGCGCCTGCCTGCTGTCGCCGGGCACGATGGGCACGGCATTGCCGATGTGCGCGCCTCGCTGCAAGGTGCGCTGCCGGGCGCGGGCGCAGTGGCGTGACGCAATGCAGCGCGCGCGTGCGATTGCCCGCTTTGCCGGGCGCAAAGTTCGCGCAAAACGCGACAAGTGCTGTACACTCGCCCGATTCTCTCGCGCGGTTTTTTGATTCAGTTATATGCGCATCTTGCTAAGTAACGACGACGGTTATTTCGCCCCCGGCATTGCGGCGCTGGCCGGGGCGCTGGAAGACCTTGCGGAAATTCTGGTGGTCGCGCCCGAGCGCGACAAAAGCGGTGCGAGCAATTCGCTCACGCTCGACCGCCCGCTGTCCATGCGCCGCGCTTCCAACGGGTTTTATTTCGTCAACGGCACGCCGTCGGACTGCGTGCATCTGGCGCTTACCGGCATGTTGCAGACGGCGCCGGACATGATTGTTTCGGGCATCAACCACGGTGCCAACATGGGCGACGATACGCTCTATTCCGGCACGGTGGCGGCGGCCACCGAAGGCTATCTGTTCGGCATTCCGTCGCTGGCCATCTCGCTGGCGAGTTACTCTTCGGTGGATTTTGACGCGGCTGCCCGCGTTGCCCGCGAACTGGTGCAGCAATTTATCGCCCAACCGTGGCAGGAGCCGGTGCTGCTCAACGTCAACGTGCCCGAAGGCCGCTATGAGCAGCTACGCGGCTTGCGCGCCACGCGCCTGGGCAAACGCCACAAGGCCGAACCGATGATTCGCACCACGACGCCGCGCGGCGAGGAAGTCTTCTGGGTGGGCGCTGCCGGTACGGCGGCGGATGCCGGCGAGGGCACAGATTTTTACGCCGTGGCCGAAGGGTTTGTTTCGGTCACGCCCTTGCAGATTGATTTGACGCACAACGCCCAGTTGCCGCAGGTGACGCACTGGCTGGGAGAACAATCATGATGTCGAGCGTAGAGCGCATGGCCGAGGCGGCGACCTCGCGCATGATTGAGCGCCTGCGCGCGCGGGGCATTCGTGATGAGTCCGTGCTCGCGGCCATGCAGCGCGTGCCGCGTGCGCGTTTTGTCGAAGACGGCTTGGCGCTCAATGCCTATGACGACACGCCGTTGCCCATCGGTTTTCAGCAAACTATCTCGCAGCCCATCGTGGTGGCGCGGATGCTGGAAATTTTGCTCGCCGGGCGCGCCAGTCTGGGGCGCACGCTGGAAGTGGGCGCAGGCTGTGGCTATCAGGCCGCCGTCATGTCTTCGCTGGCCAGCGAAGTGTTTGCCGTCGAGCGCATTCGCGGTCTGATTGAAGCCGCCAAGGAAAACCTGCGCCCGCTGCGTCTGGCCAACGTGCGCATGAAACACGCCGACGGCATGTTGGGATTGGCGCAGGTCGCCCCGTTTGACAGCATCATCGTGGCTGCCGGTGCGCCGCAAATTCCCGTCGCGCTGGTCGAACAACTCGCCCCGGGCGGACGCCTGCTGGCACCGGTGGGCGACCAGAGCACGCAGCAACTGGTGCTGGTCGAGCGCCGCGAGAACAACACCTTCACGGAAAGTCGGTATGATGTTGTCCGATTTGTCCCCCTGCTGGCAGGAACGGAGTAACAGACAATGCACAACAATATGCGAACTGCTTTCTTTGCCCGCTGGCTGCCGCTGGCGCTGTGCGCGGGCGTGCTGGCTGGCTGCGCTTCCAGTGGTCGCGCGCCGGTGACGGCTGCCACGGGCGATGGCTATGGCGCCTCATCCTCTTCGCGCGCACCTTCCCAGAGCATCCGCACCACCACGATGGCGCGCGAACACACTGTGCGCGCGGGCGAAGGGCTGTATTCCATCAGCCGTCAGTACGGCGTCAGCACGCAGGATTTGCGCGCCTGGAACGCCGGGCAGAATCTGGATGCGCTGCGCGTTGGCCAGCGCCTCTACGTCTCGCCCCCGGGCGGCACGCTGATTGGTGGTTCGACTGGCGGTGGTACGCTGATTGGCGGCTCGGGTGCGAGCGCGCCGGTCAGCAGCACTGCCTCGGTGGGCGGCGCGGTGGCCGAAGCCCGTCCCATCGAAATGCAGCCGATGCTGCCGCTGACCACATCGTCGCCAGATGCCGCTGCGCCCGCACCGGTGCAGACAGAATCGACCATCACCGGCGCGCAGTTTGCCACCAGCGGCACTTCGCCGTCTGATGCCGCGATCGCCCCCGCGCCCGCCCCGGCGGCCAACAACTGGCTGTGGCCGACCAACGGCGAAGTCATCAAAGGCTTCGGCAACGGCAGCAAAGGGCTGGATATTGCCGGCAAGGTGGGCGACCCGGTGCAGGCCGCCGCCGGTGGTACGGTGGCGTATGCGGGCAGCGGTCTGCGCGGGCTGGGCAAACTGATTGTCATCCGCCACGACAATGATTACCTGACCGCCTACGCCCACAACAGCAAACTGCTGGTGAAAGAAGGCGACAAAGTGCAGGCAGGGCAAAAGATTGCCGAAGTCGGCGATTCGGATGCTTCCCGCCCCATGCTGCACTTTGAATTGCGCAAAGGCGGCTCGCCGGTCGACCCCGCCAACCATCTGCCCAAACGCTAAGCGGCGGGAACACCGGCATGGGCGCTGCCGTCCGCTACACGCTGAGTCTGTACCGCCCCGAAGCGCACCTGTTTCGCGTCACCGCCGAATGCCGCAAGCCTGCCCGCGACGGGCAGCGCTTCTGGCTGCCGGTGTGGTTGCCCGGCAGTTATCTGGTGCGCGAATTTGCCCGTCACATCGTCCGCCTGCGCGCCTGCTGCGGCAAGCGCGAAGTGCCGCTGCGCAAGGTGGACACCCACACCTGGCAATGCGGCGCGCTGCCGCCCGGGGAAGCGCTGTGTGTCGAATACGAAGTCTATGCGCGCGATGCCTCCGTGCGCGGCGCCTGGCTGGATACGGACGGCGCGTTTTTTAACGGCAGCAGCTTGTTTGTCGCCTTCGCCGGTTTCGATACCGAAGCCTGCACGCTGGACATTGCCCCGCTGCCCAAAGGCTGGCGTGCTCGTGAAGTGTGCACCACGCTGCCCGCACGTGGCAAAAAGCCGCTGCGCTGGCGCGCGCCCGATTATGAAACCCTCATCGACCATCCGTTTGCCATTGTTGACGCCACGCGCCTTGCCTTCCGCGCGGGCGGCGTGCCGCACGAACTGGCGCTGTGGGGGCGGCACGACTGCGACGGCGAACGCCTGACGGCAGACCTCGCCCGCATCTGCACCTGGCAGCAAAACCTGTTTGGTATGCCCGCGCCTTTTGCGCGTTATCTGTTCCTCGTGCGCGCCAGCGGTCACGACTACGGCGGGCTGGAACACCGCGACAGCACCGCGCTGGTCTCGCCCCGGCAGGATTTGCCGTGGAAAGGCATGAGCGGCACGCCCGAAGGCTACGTGCGCTTTCTCGGCCTGTGCAGCCACGAATATTTTCACGCCTGGCACGTCAAGCGCATCCGCCCCGCCGCCTTTTCGCCGCCGGATTTGCACCGCGAAAATTTCACCCGCCTGCTCTGGGTGTTTGAAGGCTTCACCTCGTATTACGACGACCTCGCCCTGCTGCGCGCGGGCGTCATTGAAGAAGCTGTCTGGCTGAAACTGTTTGCCAAAAACCTTGCCACCATCCTGCAAACGCCGGGGCGCTTGCAGCAAAGCGTAGCGGACGCTTCGTTCGACGCCTGGATTAAATACTACCGGCAGGACGAAAACACCCCCAACGCCCAGGTGAGCTACTACACCAAAGGCGCGCTGATGGCTGCCGCGCTGGATTTGCGCCTGCGCGCCGCAAGCCAGGGGCGGGTCAGTCTGGACGAACTCATGCGCCTGCTGTGGCGCGAACACGGCCAGAGCGGACGCGGTCTGGAAGAAGACGAAATTTACGCCCACGTCGCCGCCGTCGGCGAGACCGCCGCGTCGGGGCAGGGCGCCGCGCTCGCCCGCTGGCTGCGCACGGCGGTGGAAGGCACGCAAGACATCGATTTCAACCGCCTGCTCGCCCCCTTCGGGCTGCGCCTGCACTGGAAAACCGACGCCAACGCCGCCCCCGAACTGGGCGCGCGCCTGAGCGCGGCAAAAGGGCAAGGCGTGCGGCTGGTGCAGGTCTATACCGACGGTGCCGCGCAGTGCGCCGGTCTTGCCGCCGAAGACGTGCTCATCGCCTGCGATGGTCTGCGGCTGGAAAACCCCGCCGCGCTGCACGCCGCCCTTGGCCGCGCGCGTGCCGGCGACGTGCTCACGCTGCATTATTTCCGCCGCGACGAACTGCGCCACACCGCGCTCACCGTCCCTGATGCTGCACCGCGCGCGCTGGAACTGCTCCCGCAGGAAAAAGCCACTGCCGCCCAGCGCAAACTGCGCGCAGGCTGGCTCAAACGTGCACAAGACTGAGAACCCGCGCGCCGCCTACTGCCCAGTCTTGTTTTCCGCGCCCGCCCGCCACGCCGGCAGCAGCCGCCACTGGCAATAGCGCCACGCCACCCACGCCCAGACCGCGCCCGCAATCAGCACAAAGCCGAAACTTTCCCAAAACGCAATCGGGTCGGTCGCCAGCACATACTCGCGTTTCGGATGCGGAAAACGCACCGCCCCGCGCACCAGCGAATGCCCCGCAAAGAGCAGCGCCACCGCCACCGGCGCAAACCACACGCCACACAACAACGCCGCCAGCCGCCGGTCAGTAGCCGGAGTTGGCTGGACTTTGGGCAGCGCAACGCTATTGCCCGCCTGCCAAATCGCCCCGCAAAAACACAGCGTCGCCAACACCGGCAACGCCGCCAGCACCAGCCCGAAGCCGATGGCCGCAAAATAAAACGCCGCCCCATTCAACGGCTCGATAAAGCGCCACAACGCAAGATTACTGAACGCCAGCACATTGGCAATGAGCAACGCCACACACCAAAGCGCCAGCTTCACCGCCCGCCGCCGCGCCAAATCACCCGCCAGCGGCATGGGAGGAGGAGGTTCGGGAGGAAGGTTCATGGTTTGCAATACGAACGAAACGAACAAAACAAAGGGCGCATTCTAGGCAAAAGCGCCGGTTTGCAAAATGGCAGCGGGGCGGCGTGCGCGCGCAGATTCTCCCTTCCGCGCCCGCAGCCGGAGGCTGTGCGCGTTCCGCGCAATCGTTGATTTTTATCATCTTGCCGCAGCCAGCCTTTTCCCCGGCGCGGGTAGACTGCGCCTGCTTGTGGTCTTTTCAGGAGATGCGCCATGTCTTTCTTTGTCTCGCACCCCGTTTCTTTCCCCCGCCTTTCCTGCATCGCCCTGCTGGTGGCAGGTATCGGTCTGGCCGGTTGTGGCAGCGATGATGACGACAACCCGCCCGCCGTCAAACAGGCCGATCAGGTCGGCGCGCTGCACGGCGTGCTGGCCGAGGCATTGCGCGAAGAACTCGGCATCGGCGCGCCGCTCACGGACATGTCCGCGCCCGTCGATGCCTTGCAAGACATCGTGGTTCTCTCCGACCCCAACGGCATCCGCGATGATCATCCCGCGCTGGCGCTCATGAAAGACGCTTTTCACTCTGGCCGCGCCGTGGTGCTGGAAAACGTTGATGCAGACGAGGTCAATACGTTAATCAAGGCGCTGGGCGTGCGCATTTCCGGCTTCACGCTGCCCGAAGGCGCTTCGGTGGTGGAGCTTTTCGCCGTGCGCAAGGTCAAGGGCGACACCTGGTTTTTTGTCGATGTCGGTACCCGGCAGCCAATCGGGGGGGCGAATACGGCGCAGGGCGCGGGGAACGTCACCTTTAATCCGGACGAATCGTATGACTATTGCTACCTTTCGGGCGACGAACAGCCGGAAGTGAAAATCAATGTGTGCGGCAAACCGAACGCCGGAGCAGACGGCGAAGAGGCCGCCCTCCAGCAGGCACAGTGCGATACGCGCCCGCTGGTGCTGGGCGCAGCTTCGCCGTTGAGTCCGACGCTGGCCAAGGCGATACGGACGCAGACGGACACGCAGGCGCAGAAAGGGCTTCCCGAAAGCTGCAGGGATACCAACGGCACGTGCGGAGCGACGCGAACGCGCGCGCTTCTGGACTGGGCGCAGGCAGGGCGGGAAGAGGCCGGCAGGGTGCAGTCCGTCGTCCGGATCGAGACTGGCGACAAGCTCGGCGATCTGGTGGCGAAAAACGCCTGGCAGATTGTCTATTCCCCGGGCTGCCGGACATTCACCACCAAATACGACATTTACGCCTACCACAGCTTTGAGCAGGACATGGACTACTACTTCATCTCGCAATATGGAGATTTCGACCCCGGCGCGTGCTGGCAGAATCTGCCTGCAACCTGCAATAGCGGCGACGGCGCGGGCGTCGGCTCTCAGGAAGGCTACATCCGCTTCTACGAGTTTGAACACGCCTTGCCGGGCAACCCGCAGGACCCGAAATATGGTGGATACGGGCACGAGGTGCTGAACCCCACGCATTCGCCGGTGACTACCGGGCAGGATGCGACGGTTTCCGTCCAGACGAACAAGTCCGTGGGCGGCTCGATTGGGTTCAGTATGGGATGGGGCGGGCAGAGCGAGGCGTCTTTGCGCGATGCGAAGCCCTCGGCAGGCGGGCTGGGTGCCTCGGCATCGTTGAGCGCGGGGATGTCAACGAGCACCGGAGCAGAGTATCACTACAAGGATGGCGCGGTGGAGTTCACGGCACAGGGACGCCAGATGGGCGGGCTGAACTGGCGCTATGATTTCTTGCGGCCTTGCAGCGCCCCGGGGCAGCGGTTCTGCTTTTTGGTGTTTGAGTATGGCGAATTGCAGGATGCCACGAAGTTGTCGAAAGGCACGTTCTCTCCCCAGCAAGAATGGACCTGGGCGGTGCCCAGCAAATATTCGCGGGAGTATTTCCTGTCCCCGGGCGAGCGCGGGGAAGAGGGCACGCAGCGAGGGTTCAAGACGCATTTTGAAGCCATGGCTGGCGCCAGCGAGGCATTCTTTTCGGACACAACCGGGAAAATTGCCGGTCATGGGACGCGCCATCGCTGCCAGACGGCGATGAAAACGTCGTGGTACGTGCCGCTGTCCCGCCCGCCGCTGCTGGCGGTTGACCAGGACGGGCTGAAGGATTTTCCCGTCGGCGGCGGCAGCCAGAAGGTCAATCTGGCTTCGGAATATGACTGGAAGGTCTCTGACAAGCCCGATTGGGTGACGGTGGAACCCATGAGCGGCGAGCCGACCCGAAAAATGAGCGAGAGCGACGCGGGCTGGAATGGCTCGATGGATCTGCGGGTGACGGTGTACAAGGACGACACGTTCAACGAATCGTCGCAAAACCGCAGCGGCTACGTGAAACTCTGCGCCAAGGGCAGCGACGGAAACTGCATCACGGGCGGCGAAGAGGCGTGGATTAAAGTCACGCAAGTGCCGTTCAACAACTGACGCGCCACCGCGCGCGCTGCCGCAATCCACAACGGGGCGCATACGCGCCCCGTTTTTTTCAGCGGGCGGGACGAGGCTTGCTCTGTACGGCTGTTTGCCGTATTGTTTGCAAAGAGGAGGAAAACATCATGTCTGCTGTTGCTCCGACTGCCCGACTGGAAGCCCGAATCAGCACGGATTTGCACGCGATGCTCAAACGCGCCGCTGCGTTGCAGGGGCGGACGATGACGGATTTTGTCATCGCCGCCGTGCAGGATGCGGCGCGGCGCGCGATTGATGAGGCGGGGCTGATCCGTTTGTCGCTGGCCGATCAGGAATGCTTTGCGCGGGCGCTGCTGGATGCGCCGCCGCCTGCGCCCGCGCTCAAACGCGCCTTTGCTCGCCGCCGCCAGCTTTTGCGCACCGAATGAGTAACGCGCCGTTTTCGTTGATGCCGCTGGATGCGGCGCACGACCGCGCGTCTTTTTGTTGCGGCGCTGCGGCGCTGGATCGCTATCTGAAAGAGCAGGTTACGCAAGACATTCGCCGCCGCGTGACGGCCTGCTTCGTGGCCTTGACGCAGGAAGAACGCATTGCAGGGTATTACACGCTGGCGTCGGCCAGTGTGCTGCTGGCTGACCTTCCGCCTGCCGTGTCCCGAAAACTGCCGCGCTATCCCAGTGTGCCCGCCGTGCGCATGGGGCGGCTGGCGGTGGATAGGGCGTTTCAGGGGCAGGGGCTAGGTGCTGCGCTGTTGGCCGATGCGCTGGCGCGCGCGGCAGGTGCGGAAATCGCCGCCTTCGCACTGCTGGTGGATGCGCTGGATGAGGCGGCAGGGGCGTTTTATCAGTATCACGGGTTTCTTGCGTTGCCTGATTTCCCACGCACACTGTTCTTGCCGCTGGCAAGCGTGCGCTGAGCGGCTGCGGTGCGCGCGTCTGCTCCGCTGCCTGAAACAATGCTACGCAAAGGCGTAAGCGCCGCTTGTTTTTCCGCGCCCGGCTCGCTACAATTGCTCGCAATACGGCCGGCGCCTCTGCACTTTGTGGTTCGTCCCTTTGTGTACGCGCCGGTTCTCTTTTGCCCGCCGTTCAGCGACCAGCCCACAGCGGCCACGCATCCCAGCGCTCGAACAGCCCGAAATCCGCAAGGCTCCATGCCCCATTACCGGGCACAGGGAACTCCTCGCGCAGCAGCCTTTTTACACGCTCGCCCCATGTGGAATTGGGACAAATCACGCCAAGCAGGTGCTGCATCAGGCTGAAATAAAAGAACATCCGCCCCGGATTCAGCTCGTCTGGCCAGCCCCGCATCTCAGGTGACCATTCCAGCATGTTGATGTTCCACAGGCGGCTGTGGTGCGCCGACACGTTGCGGATGAAGTTCAGGCTGCGCAGCCAGCGGGCAAACGTCTGCCCGTCCTTGGCGCCGTACTGCACGGCAATGGCTTGCTGGTCTTCATGCTTCATGCCGGCAAACAAGTGCGATAGCAGCCCGAAATCCCACACTTCAATGGCAACCCAAACCGGCAGCGCGCCCTCGTAGCGCCCTGCATGATGCACGACAAAAGGCTCCTTGCGCGAGCGTGCCAGCAAAGCGCGATATTTCCCAAGCCACACCTGATGTCCGGTTTTCCCTGCATCCTGCCCCTTGCTGATTGGCCTTTTGGCAAAGTTGCCATGCAAGCACTCCGGCCTTTCATGGCCGCAGGGATGACGCTTGCCCAGCCGGTGCGCCACGTCCACGCGCACCGCCATCTCAATGCGTTCCAGCGCATCCAACGCCAGCAGGCGCAGCTTCTTGTCAAACACATACAGCCGCACCACATCCTCAAAACAGCTTCCGGGAATGAACGTGTCGCGCCGCACCGCCACGCCCTTGACCTTCGGCGCCTCCCGGTCAATCTGCCGCATCGGGTACCAGTAGCCACTCAAGCGGTAGTAACCCACGCGCGCCAGATAATCCAGCGCCTTGTCGCGGCGCGTCACTTGCAAGCCGCGCGCTTGCAGTCGCTGCAACTGCTCCTCAAATGAAATCCAGTGCCTGTCAGAAGTTGGCTGCATACCAGCGCCCTCCGTTCCTTACGCCAACGGCGCATGATACCCAACAGTGTGTGGCGCAAGTGCGCGCGTTGCGTCGGGTGGTGTGGGTGTGGGCAGAACGTGTCAGGATTCGCCGTGGGGCGGGTACAATGCGCGGCGTTTGCGGTCGTCGTCGGGACGGCGGGGTATAGGAACAGACACAGGAGTACACAAACCGTGGAAGATGTGACGGCTTATCCGCATGGCGTGCTGGCGCTGGATTCGGGCTATGGCGGCGCGCAGATGGCGGCGATTCACCTGGTGATGCACGAAGGGCAGGTGGCCATTATTGATACGGCGCACAATGCTGCCGTGCCGCGCGTGCTGGGCGCGCTGGCGGCGGCGGGCGTGGCACCGGAATGCGTGCGTTGGGTGATGCTCACGCACATTCATCTGGACCACGCGGGCGGCGCGGGCAGTTTGATGTGCGCGTTGCCGAATGCGAAATTGCTGGTGCATCCGCGCGGCGCACGACACATGATTGACCCGTCCCGTCTGTGGCAGTCGACTTGCGAGGTGTACGGCGCGCAAAAGGCGTTTGAACTGTATGGGCGGCTCGCGCCCGTGCCGCAAGAGCGCGTGGTGCAGGCGAGTGACGGCATGGTGGTGGAGCTGGCGGGGCGCGAGTTTGAAATTCTGGATACACCGGGGCACGCCCGTCACCATATTTGTATTTACGACCGCGTGGGCAACGCTTTCTTTACCGGCGACACCTTCGGTGTGTCGTACCGTCAACTGGACGCAGATGGGCGCGCTTCGGTGATTCCGGCGACGACGCCGACACAGTTTGATTTGCAGGCGGCGCATCGTTCGATTGACCGTCTTTTGTCGTATCAGCCGCAGGCGATGTTTTTGACCCATTACAGCCGCGTGACGGATGTGCCGCGTCTGGGCGACGATTTGCACCGCCTGCTCGATGCGTTTGTGGCGGTGGCGCAGGCGGCGCGCGGCGAGAATGAGGCACGCTGCGCGGAAATTCGCGCCGGGCTGGAAGAAATCATCCGCGAAGAGGCCGAACGCCAGGCTTGGCCGCTGCCGGTGGAAGAGGCGCTGCGCGTGTTGCACGAAGACCTGGAACTGAACGCGCAAGGGTTGGCGTTCTGGATGGAACAGCAACGGCAGGCTATTGACGCCGCCGTGGCGAATTGAAGGTGAGGTTAGACAGTGACAACAGACCGCGCCCGGCGCTATGGCGGCATCGCCCGTTTGTATGGTTCCGATGCGCTGGCGCGGCTGGCGGCGGCGCGGGTCGTGGTGGCGGGCATTGGCGGCGTGGGCAGTTGGGCGGCGGAGGCGCTGGCGCGCAGCGGCGTGGGCACGCTGGTGCTGGTGGATTTGGACCACGTGGTCGAATCGAACATCAACCGCCAGTCGCAGGCGCTGGAAGCCACGCTGGGCGAAGCAAAGGTGCTGGCGATGACGCGGCGTTTGCAGGAAATTGACGCCGAAATTTGCGTCGACACGGTCGATGATTTCGTCACCCCCGCGAATGCGGCGGAAATTGTCGCTGGTGCCGATTTGGTGATTGATGCCGTCGACGATATGGACGCCAAACTGGCGCTGGTGCGCGCTTGCCGCGCGGTAGCCGTGCCGCTGGTCATCTGCGGCGGGGCGGGTGGCAAAACGCGGCCCGATGCGGTGCGTTGCGCGGACTTGATGCAGACCACGCACGATGCGCTGCTGGCGAAACTGCGCCGTTTGCTGCGCCAGCAGGGGGAAGCGCCGGCGACGGGCGAAATCGGCGTGCAGGCGGTGTATTCCATTGAACCGATGCGCGCGCGCCAGGATGGCGCACCGTGCGAAGCGGGCGCGCGGCTGGCCTGCGCCGGTTATGGTTCGTGTATGCCGGTGACGGCGGCGTTTGGCTTGACGGCGGCCAGTTGTGCGCTGCAAATTCTTGTTGCAGCTCATACATAGGGCAGGCGCGGGTGGGCGTGATACATTGCGCCGTTGCGCGGCGTGCGCCGCATTTTTTTTGCAGAGAGCACAGGAAATACCATGTTGAAGAAATTGTTTTTCACTTTCGCCACGAGTGTGGCGCTCGCCATGGGCGCGACATCTGCCAGCGCCCAGCAAGCTAGCGCCGAGCAAATTGAAGCGCTGGTGACGGCTGCCCGTCAGGGGCAAACTTCGACGCTGGAAAAAATGCTCAAGCGCGGCAGCGACCCGAATACGGTCGATGCCCAGCAAAATTCGCTGCTGCTTCTGGCGACCCGCGAAGGGCAGATGCCGGAAATGAAAACGCTGCTGCGCTACAAGGCCGACACGGAACTGGCCAACCGCGTGGGTGATACGCCGCTGATGATTGCCGCGCTGCGCGGCGACCTGCAAGCCGTCAACCTGCTGCTGGAAGCAGGTGCGCAGGTCAATAAAAGCGGCTGGACGCCGCTGATTTACGCCGCCTTTGAAGGGCATACGGATGTTTTCCAGCGGCTCAGAAAAGCCGGTGCGGATATTCACGCGCGCAGCCCGAATGGTTCCAATGCCTTGATGGTTGCCGCGCGCAACGGGCATGAAGACATCGTCAAACTGTTGCTGAAAACGGACATTGATCTGGACGCCAAAAACGACCGAGGCTTTACCGCCGCTTCGTGGGCCAAGTCCACCGGCAACACCGATATTGCCGATTTGATTGGCGCAGAGCGCAAGCGCCGGGGCTTGCCGAGTGCCGCCGCGCAGGCGCAAAACACGCAACCGCAGCCCAATCGTGTCATCATTCAGATTGATTAAGTAAGGAAATTTTTTGTCGGTTTCATGTGCAGTTGCACAAAAACGCGGTACAATTTCACACATCGGTTGAAATATGTGCTTTATGTTCATGTTTTAATTTGATAAATTGATTTTAGTCCGTTCCGGCAACGAGGCGTGGCATGAAATTCCGCATCCTTTTTTCGGTTTTGATCGGCTTGATGGTGGCGATTTCCGGCGTTCAGCCGGTAGAAGTGCAGGCGGCTGCGGCGAGCACTTCCAGCAAGCAGGCATCGGCGAAGAAAAAACAGCGTGCGGTGAAAAAAAGCGCCACAGCGAAAAAAGGCAGCACCTCGGCGAAAAAGAAAACCGTCGCGAAAACGAAAAAACAGCAATCCGTGCGCAAGGCTTCGGTCGCCAAGCGTGGCGTCTATAGCCGCAAGCGCGCGCCGCAACAGCCCGTCTCGGTGCAAACCAATGCGTCTGGCGACCTGATTTTGTCGGGCGTCGGTGCCTACGCCGTTGCCAGCCAGCGCACTGGTCAGATTATTGCCGGGCACCGCACCAGCAGCACCATGCCGATTGCGTCCATCACCAAACTGATGACGGCGATGGTCGCGCTCGATGCGCAGCAGTCGCTCGATGAAATCCTCACCATTGAAGACGAAGACGTCGACCGCCTGAAAGGCTCCAGTTCGCGCCTGCCGGTGGGCACGCGCCTGTCGCGCCGCGACATGCTGCATCTGGCCTTGATGTCTTCCGAAAACCGCGCCGCTTCCGCGCTGGCGCGTTATTACCCGGGCGGGCGCAAGGCGTTTGTGAGCGCCATGAACGTCAAGGCGCGCCTGATTGGGCTGACCAACACCCGTTTTGTGGACAGCACCGGTCTCAACCCCGGCAATACTTCCAGCCCCAGCGACCTGGTGAAAATGGTGCGCGCCGGGGCGGGCTACGATGTCATCCGCAGTTTTTCGACCGACCCCGGGCGCTACATGCGCATCGGATCGCGCCTGATGCACTACCGCAACACCAACGGGCTGGTGCGCGAAGGCGAATGGTCGGTGGAGCTTTCCAAAACCGGCTACATCCGCGAAGCCGGTCATTGCGTGGTGATGCAGACGCGCATCCGTGGCGAGCCGGTCATCATCGTGCTCATGGACGCGGGCAGTTCGGGCACGCGCACGGTCGAAGCGCGCCGCGTCAAGCAATGGCTGGAAACCACCGAAGGTGGCCGCCAGCGCCTGCTGGCGATGGCGCAGCCGGTGGTGCGCTGAAGCCTTTGCGTGCCGCGCGGCGCGGTGCGCTGCGTTTTTCCGACAAGTTTTTTGAGGTTCTGCCCGCCTCGCGGGTCGTTTCATGATGCAGAAAATCCTGTTTGTCATTCATGCCGCGCCGTATGGCAGCGAGCGTTGCCGCAGCGCGCTGCGCGCAGCCCTCTCGCTGGCTGACCGTGACCAGCAGGCGCAGGTGCGCCTGTTTTTGATGTCGGACGCGACCGGGCTGGCGCTGCCGAATCAGGACGCCGGCGGCGAGAGTTTGCTGCCGATGCTGCAAGAGTTGCTGGCGCGAGGCGTGCCGGTGAAACTGTGCCGCACTTGCGCGCAGGCGCGCGGCCTCATGGATTTGACGCTGCTGGCAGGCTGTGCAATCGGCACGCTGGACGATCTTTCTGACTGGACGCTGGAAGCCGACAAGGTTCTGGTGTTCTGAGCACAAATGCAGTCGAGTGCATTTTCCGCCGCATTTTGGGGCGTCCACTTGTGAATACAGGGCGAGGGCGTTAAAGTTGCGGGCTTTCTGTTTTTTGTTGCCTTGGGGTATTCAACGTGTTTGACATGATCAAGGCCACCGGGTGGCCGATCTGGCCGCTGTTGCTGGCCTCGGTGATTGCGCTGGCGATCATCATCGAACGTCTGATGGCGCTGCGCCGTGCGCGCATCGTGCCCTCCGGGCTGCTGGAAAGCGTGCTGACCGATTTGCGCGAAATCGGTGTCTCGCCGGTGATGGTCGGCAACGTCGCGGCGCATTCGCCGCTGGGCGTGGTGCTGGCTGCGGGCTTGCGCAACATCAACTGTTCGCGCGAAGTGATGAAAGAAGCCATTGAAGAGGCCGGGCGCGCGGTGGCGCACGAACTGGGGCGCTTTCTCATTACGCTGGGCACGATTGCTGCCATCAGCCCGCTGCTGGGCTTGTTTGGCACGGTCATCGGCATGATTGACATCTTTTCTTCGCAAGGCGTCGATGGCGCTGACCCGCGTCTGCTTGCCAAGGGGATTGCCGTGGCGCTCAACACCACTGCCGTGGGTCTGATTATTGCCATTCCGGCGACGATTTTTTGGCGCCATTTCCGCGCGCTGGTCAAGAGTTTCGTCATCGAGATGGAGCAGCAGGCCATCGCGCTGGTCGAAGTGGTGCACGGCGAGCGCACCAAGGTCTGAGGCGCGGAGGCATCACGATGGATTTCCAGCGCGGCGGCGGCATGGGCGATGGCGAAAGCGATGATCCGTTCATCAACGTCATCCCCCTGGTTGACGTGATTATGGTGATTCTCATCTTTTTGATGCTCACCACCACTTTTTCCAAAGTCTCTTCCCTGGAAATCGACTTGCCCAAAGGCGCGGAAACTTCCGAGACACAAACGCCGCCGCAAGACATCACCATTTCCATTTCCTCCAAGGGCGCAGTCATCGTCAATAGCCGTCCGGTGGGCGGCGCGGCAGACGTGCCTGCCATCGGGCGCGAGATTTCGCGCGCCGTGCGCGCAGAGAATCCGGACCCGGTCGTGGTCATCAGTGCCGATGCCAAAGCTGCGCACCAGCGGGTGATTGACGTCATGCAGGCGGCGCAGCGCGCCGGGCTGCACCGCATCACCTTTGCCGTCAGCGAAGAGAAGGGTCGCTGACCATGCGTCTTTCCCGCCCCGCATTCTGGGCGCGGCGAAACCTGCCTGCGCGGCTGCTGTGGCCGCTTTCCCGTGTCTTTTCCCATCTTGCCGAACGCCGCCGCCGCGCCTATCGGGGCGGTGCCTTGCCGGTTGAGCGTCTGCCCGTGCCGGTGATTGTGGTGGGCAACATCAGCGTCGGAGGCAGCGGCAAAACGCCCATCGTCGCCTGGCTGGCGGAACAATTACGCCGCGCCGGGCAGCGTCCGGCCATCCTCAGTCGCGGCTTTGGCGGCAGTGTTTCGGCGGCGGGCGGCTGCGCGCTGGTGACCGAACAAGACGACCCCGCCCGCGTGGGCGATGAACCCGTGCTGCTGCGCGCCTTGTGCGGTTGCCCGGTGGCAGTGGGCGCGCAGCGCGCGCAGGCGGGCAGGGCGCTGCTGGCGGCGCATCCAGAGTGCACCGTGCTGCTGACCGATGACGGTTTGCAGCACTACGCGCTGGCGCGCACGCTGGAAGTGTGCGTGGTCGATGCCAGCGGCTTGGGCAACGGCTGGCAACTGCCTGCCGGCCCCTTGCGCGAGCCGCTCTCGCGGCTGGAAGAAGTCGACGTGGTGCTCGCGCACGGCGGCTGGCCGGATGCCTGGCCTGCGCCGCAGCGTGCGCCGGTGTTTGCCTTTCATTTGCGTGGTGAAACACTGCACCGCCTGCAAGACGGGCAAACGCGCCCGTTGGCCGATTTTGCCGGGCAGCGCGTGCACGCCGTGGCGGGCATTGGGCAGCCGGAACGTTTTTTCGCCAGCCTGCGCGCTGCGGGTTTGCTGGTCGAGCCGCATCCGTTTCCCGACCATTACGTTTTTCGCCCCGAGGATTTGCGCTTTGCGCCGGATGCGCCCATCGTGATGACGGCCAAGGATGCAGTAAAATGTGCCGCGTTTGCGCCCGCGCACTGCTGGGTGTTGCCGGTCGAAGCCGTGCTGGAAGAGGCGGCGGCGCATCTGATTCTGGAGAAACTCGCGTATGGATCCCCGTCTGATGGAAATTCTGGTGTGCCCGCTGTGCAAGGGGCCGCTGCTCAAACGCAATGAAGAACTGATTTGCAAGGCCGACCGCCTCGCCTTTCCGGTAAAAGACGGCATCGTGGTGATGCTGGCCGAAGAAGCCCGCACGCTTGCCGCCGAAGAAATCGAACAACTCGCCGGTTGAGCGAACCTGCCATCATGACGCAGCCTTTTCACGTGGTCATTCCCGCCCGCATGGCCTCCACCCGCCTGCCGGGCAAGCCGCTGGCGGATATTGCCGGGCAACCGATGATTGTGCGCGTGTGGCTGCGCGCGCATGAGGCGGGCGCGGAAGATGTCTGCGTCGCCACCGATAGCGAAGAAATCTTCGCCGCTGTGGAAGCCGCCGGCGGGCGCGCGATGATGACCCGCGCCGACCACGCCAGCGGCACCGACCGCATCGCCGAAGTCGCCGCCCGCATGGGTTGGGCGGATGACGCCGTCATCATCAACGTGCAGGGCGATGAACCGCTGATTGCCCCGGCGCTGATTGCCGCCGTGGCGCAGACGCTGATTGCGGACACGGGCGCGGCGATGTCGACCGCTGCGCATCCGCTCACCGATGTCGCCGAATGCGCCAACCCGAACGTCGTCAAGGTCGTCTGCAATCACGCCGGGCGCGCGCTGTATTTTTCGCGCGCGCCGATTCCCTGGGCGCGCGATGCCTGGGCGCAGGGCATGAATGCGCTGCCCGTCGAAGCGCAAGTGCTGCGTCATGTGGGCATTTATGGCTACCGCGCCGGTTTTTTGCGCCAGTTTTCCGCACTTGCCCCGGCGCCGCTGGAACGCTGCGAAGCCCTCGAACAACTGCGCGCCCTCTGGCACGGGCACGCCATTGCCGTGCACTGCATGGATAAAGCGCCGCCCGCAGGCGTCGACACGCCCGAAGACCTTGCCCGTGTGCGCGAAATTTTCGCCCGCGAAGAAGGCGCGGGTTAAAGCGCGTGCCGGTTTTCCCGTTTTTTTCCACTGACCATTCACAAGGCAGAACAACATGAGACTGATTCTTCTCGGCCCCCCCGGTGCGGGCAAAGGCACGCAAGCCGCATTCATTCAGGAACGCTTCGGCGTCGTACAGATTTCCACCGGTGACATGCTGCGCGCCGCCGTCAAGGCGGGCACACCGCTTGGGCGGGAAGCGAAAAAGGTGATGGACTCCGGCGCGCTGGTCTCGGACGACATCATCATCGGGCTGGTGCATGAACGGCTCAAACAGCCCGACTGCGCCAACGGTTACATGTTTGACGGCTTCCCGCGCACCATCGCGCAGGCCGACGCGCTGCGCGCGGCAAACGTGCCCATCGACTACGTGCTGGAAATCGACGTGCCCGACAGCGACATTGTCGAGCGCATGAGCGGGCGGCGCGTGCACCTCGCATCCGGGCGCACCTATCACGTGCGCCACAACCCGCCCAAAGTTGAAGGCAAGGACGATGTCACTGGTGAGCCGCTGGTGCAGCGCGATGACGACCGCGAAGAGACCGTGCGCAAGCGCCTTGCCGTCTATCACGAGCAGACCAAACCGCTGGTGGACTATTACCGCCAGTGGGCAGCCAGCGGGGACGCCGCCGCGCCCAAAGTGGTCAAGGTTTCCGGACTGGGCGCGGTAGAAGAAATCACCCAGCGCGTGCTCACCGCCTTGCAAGGCTGAACGCGCCGCAGACGGCACCTGCGCTGGCATCGGGTGTTGACCACACGCACCAAGCACAAAGCGACCCGAAAGGGTCGCTTTTTTATGGGCGGCGTCGCAGGAGGCAGCGCGAAGGATGTGTGATGCGCGCCGTCAGCGCACGCTGTCCGGTGCGGCTTCGGGTTCGGGGAGGACTTCGCCCAGCGCCTGCATGAGCGTGGCTTGTTGTTGGAGTTGGGCGAGGCGGGCATCCAGCAGGGAGAGTTCGGCCTGGCGGCGGTTTTCCTGTGCGTCCAGCCAGTCTTGCAGGGCGGTGGCACCGGCGCGGTAGCGCACTTCGGTTTGCGATTCGATTTGTTGCGCAAGGCGCAGCAGTTCGCTTTGGCGGGCGACGGCTTCGCGCTGCGTGGCGTGCGCGGAGAGGGCGTTTTCGACTTCGGCAAGCGCGGCAAGCAGGTCTTGCCGGTATTGCGTGACGGCTTGCTGAAATTCGTTTTCGGCAATCGCCGGATTGCGCTGCAATTCGCCAAAATTGAGGAAGGGCAGACTCAGCCCGAGACCGAGGGCGGCGACCGGGTTGGCAAGAATTTCGGCCAGCGCGGCGCTGCCCGTGCCCAGCGCGCCGGTGAGGGTGATGGCGGGCAAGAAGGAAAGACGCACAACGTCGACATTGCGCAGGGTGGCTTGCAGGCGCAGACGGGAGGCGGTGAGGTCAGGACGGCGGGCGAGGACGTCGGCGGGTAAATCCGCAGGGACGTGGAAGTGGGTTTCTATGTCTGCGGGCAGGGCGCTGGTTTCAAAACTGGTGATTTCGGCGGCGGGCGGTTGGTCAAGCAACAGCGCCAGCGCGTGACGCGCTTCCGTGCGCTGTTGGAGCAAGGCGATGAGCGCGGCTTCCTGCGTTTGCACGTTGCGCTGGGCGCGGGCGAGGTCCAGCCCGGAAAGGGCTCCGGCGCGGTGTTTGGTTTCGGCAAAGTCGGCAGTGGCGCGGGCGTGTTCCAGCGAGCGTTCGCCCAGCGTGCAGCGCTGGTTGAGGGCGGCCAGTTGCCAGTATTGGCGGATGGTCTCAGTGGCGAGCGAGGCGAACACGGCGTCGTAGTCCGCGCGGCTGGCTTGCGCTTCCCATTCGGCCATGTCGCGCTGGGCGCGCAGTTTGCCCCACAAGTCGAGTTCCCACGAAATGCCAAGAGAGCTGCCGTAGTGGCGCTGCGTGGGAGCGTCCGAGCTGTCCAGAGAACGCTCGCTGCGGGCGTTGAGGCTGCCGCTGGCGGTGGGCAGCAGGTTTGCGCCGGCATTTTCGGCGCGCAGCGCGGCGGCTTGCACTTGCAGCGCGGCGCGCGCCAGGCGCGCGTTGGCGTGCAGGACGGCGTCGACGGTGCGGTTGAGTCCGTCGTCTTGATATTGCCGCCACCATGCGGGCAGCGCGTCGTAGACCAGTACAGCGGGCGATATGACGACCCCCACGCTCACGCCAGCCGCGCTGCGCGCGTCTGTCATTTGTTTTAATGCGCCCTCCACGTCGCCGCTGCGCGGCTCCGGCTCCGGCGAGCGAAGCGATGCTTCGCTTTTTCGCCTACGCCCTTGAGGCGGATCGGCGGCGGGCGCGTGTTGCCACTGCGCGGGCGTCTCGGGCAGGATGGTTTCGGGGGCGGTGCGGGCAAGCTCGGCTTGATGGGCGCAGGCGCAAAGCAACAGGGCGGAGAGGGCGGCGGCGGGCAGGCGGGCGTTCATGGCGCGGACTTACTGGTTGGCGAGGGCTTCGACGGGGTTCAGACGGGCGGCGTTGCGGGCGGGCCAGAAGCCGAAGGCCAGCCCGATGAGGGTCGAACAACTGACCGCCAGCACGATGGCGGCAGAGGAAAACACAATCTGGAAGTCGCCGCTGAGAAACTGCTGAATCACTTGCCCCAGCAGCAAGGCGAGCGCAATGCCCAGCAGCCCGCCGAGCAGACAGACGAGCACGGCTTCGATGAGAAACTGCTGCATGATGTCGGCCTGACGCGCGCCCACCGCCATGCGGATGCCGATTTCCGGCGTGCGCTCGGTGACCGAGACGAGCATGATGTTCATCACGCCGATGCCGCCCACAATCAGCGAGATGATGGCAATCGACGAGATGAATAGCCGCATCACCAGCGTGGTTTGTTCGACCATGTTGCGCACGGAATCGGAATTGAAGGTGAAAAAATCCTGCGTGCCGTGGCGCTGTTTCAGCAAGGCGGTGATTTGTTCTTCTGCCAGCGACGGGGCGGCAGAGTCGCGGATGCGCACGGTGATGTTTTGCAGGGTTTGCGAGCCGGTCAGCCGTCCCATCACGGTGCTGTATGGCAGCCAGATGGTGAGGTTTTGCGAGGGGGGGCCGAAGTTGTTTTCTTTCGGCGCGGTCACACCAATGATGCGCGCGGGCACGGAGCCGAGCAGGATGATTTTGCCCAGCGGGTTTTCATGCGCGGCAAAGAGTGCGGCGCGGGTTTTGTCGTCAATGACGGCATCGAGCGCCAGCGTGCGCACGCTCTCGGCATCAAAGCCGATGCCTTCGGCAAGCTCGTAGCCTTGCACGCGGAAGTATTGTTCGCCCACGCCGCTGATTTGCGCGGTGCGCTCGATATTGCCCATGCGCAGCACGACGCTGCTCTGAATCTGCGGCGAGACGCTGTCGACATACGGCTGCGCGGCGATGGCGCGCATGTCACTGACGTTGAGCGTGGTGATGGCGCTGCTGTTGCGGTCGCCAAAACCTTTGCCGGGATAGACGCTGATGGTGTTGGTGCCCATGCTGCTGAGGTTGGCGAGGATTTTTTGCTTGGAACCTTCGCCCAGCGCGTTGACCAGCACCACGGAAACAATCCCGATGATGATGCCCAGCATGGTGAGCAGACTGCGCATCCGGTGCGCGGCCAGCGCGTGCAACGCCATGCGCGCGGCTTCGCGCAACTGCATGAAGGCCGCGCCCATGCCCGCGCCGGTGCCGTTGCGTGCGGGCGGCGTGTCGCGTTCGCGCGCGGCAACGGGCGCGGGGGCGTGTTCGTTGGGACGGTCGGCAGTGATGCAGCCATCGGAAATTTCCACGATGCGCTGCGCGTGTGCGGCGACCTTGGCGTCATGCGTGACCAGAATGACGGTGTGCCCGGCGGCGTTGAGTTCTTGCAGGATGCGCATGACTTCTTCGCTGGTGTGGCTGTCGAGCGCGCCGGTGGGTTCGTCGGCCAGAATCACGCTGCCGCCGTTCATCAGCGCGCGGGCGATGGAAACGCGCTGCTGCTGGCCGCCGGAGAGTTGGGAAGGGTAGTGTTCGAGGCGTTCTTCCAGCCCCAGACGGCGCAGCAGATGCGCGGCGCGCTCGTGGCGGGCGTGGTCAGGGGCGCCAGCGTAAATGGCGGGAATTTCCACGTTCTCGCGCGCTGAAAGTCCGGCAAGCAACTGATAACGCTGGAAGACGAAGCCGAAATGCTCGCGCCGCAGGCGGGCGAGTTCGTCGGCGCTCATCTCGCGGGTTTCGCGCCCCTGCACGCGATAGCTGCCGTGCGAGGGCTGGTCCAGACAGCCGATGAGGTTCATCAGCGTGGATTTGCCCGAACCCGAAGGGCCGATGATGGCGAGCATTTCACCGGCGCGAATTTCCAGATGAATGTCTTTCAGGATGGCGACGCGCTGGCCGCCGGAATCAAAGTCGCGCCCCACGCCAGAGAGCGCCAGCAAGGGCGTGTCGGCAGCAGCCGGTGCGGGGGAAAGGGAAGGGGCGTTCATGATGGTCAGGGCGCAGGCGCGTTACAGGCGCATCCGGGGCGGACGGGGTTGCGGCGCGGCGTTGGCATCGGCGCCCGCGCGCGGGGCGTTGAGCAGCACGGTATCGCCTTCTTGCAGGCCGCCGAGCACCTGCGCATCGACGCGGTTGTTCAGCCCGATTTCGACCTTGCGGGTTTGCACGTCGGCAGGCTTCGCGCCCCGGGTGAGCACGCGCACTTCATACCGACCGTCGGCGTCTTTCGCGCCCAGCGCCGAGCTGGGCACGCTCAGTGCGTCTTTGGCCTGGGCGGCGATGATGAAGACCTGCGCCGTCATGGAAATGCGCAGTTTTCCGTCGTCATTGGGCGATTGCAGCACGCCGTTGTAATACACCGCGCTGCTGCTGCTGGCGCTGCTGGTGGTGATGCTTTCGGTGGCAAGACTGGCGGGCGCGGGGGCGATGGAAAGCAGTGTCGCCTCGTGGCGTTTGTCCGGCTCGCCCAGCAGCGTGAAATAGGCGGGCATGCCCGGGGCGACGCGCGGCACGTCGGCCTCGGAAATTTCCGCCTCGATTTTCACCACGTCCAGCTTCGCCAGCTTGACGATGGTGGGCGCGGACTGCACCGCATTGACCGTCTGCCCTTCTTCCGTGACGATGGCGACCACTGTGCCATCCATGGGTGCGACGATGCGTGTGTAGCCCAGATTGGTGCGCGCTGTGGCGATGCGGGTGTTGGCCTGCTTGATTTGCGTGACATTGACCTGCAACTGCGCCTGCGCGCTGGCCAGCGCGTTTTGCGCCGCTTGCAGTTCGGCGCGCGAGGTGGCTTCGTGCGCGAACATTTCCTGCTGGCGTTTGAGTTCTGCCTGCGCCAGTTTCAGGGCGGCTTGCAGCGCCTTGCGCTGCGCCTGAATGGATTCGAGCGCGGCCAGTTCGTCGTTGAGCGTGTTTTGCTGCGTGGTGGAATCAATCTCGGCAATCAACTGCCCGCTTTGCACCACGTCGCCTTCCTGCACGTGTAGCACTTTCACCTGCCCGGAAGCCTGCGCGCCCACGCTCACCAGACGCGATGCCTGAATCGTGCCGGTCGCCAGCACCGCGTCTTCGAGGTCTTTGCGCACCACCGGCGCGGTGAGCCATTGCGGTTGATCGTCGCCCGCGCCACGCCACCAGGCGAACACCGCCAGCGCAGCGGCAAAGAGGACGATACACAGCAAAAACACACGGGAGCGAAGCAGACGGGCAAACATGGCAGCAGGCAAAAAAACGAAAAAACCGGAAAGATGGCGGGCAAGGATAGCGGGATTGTTCGCCATGGCAAGTATCGAAACGTATACCGAAGGTACACGCGGGCTGCGGTATGATGGCGCGACAACCGCCGCCGCCCGTGGATTGTCCCCGCGCGGCCTGTTTTTTGCCGCTACGGATGAAGCATCATGAACCTTGCCCTGTTTGACCTCGACAATACCTTGCTGGATGGCGATTCCGACCACCTTTGGGCGCAGTTTCTGATTGGCAAGGGCTGTCTGGATGCCGAAACGCACCGCGCCAGTAACGACCGCTTCTATCAGCAGTACCGCGATGGCGTGCTGGATATTCACGAATTTTTGCGTTTCCAGCTCGCGCCGCTGGCGCGCGAGCGCCGCGCTACGCTCGACCAATGGCACGCCGAATTCATGCAAAGCGAGATTCTTCCGCGTCGGCGCGAAGCGGGTATGCGCGCCATTGCAGCGCACCGCGAAGCGGGCGCGCTGGTGGCACTGGTCACCGCCACCAATACGTTTGTGACCGCGCCGATTGCCCGCGCCTTCGGCATTCCGCACCTGATTGCCACCATTGCCGAACAGGACGACGCGGGCAATTTCACCGGTCAGGTGCTCGGCACGCCTGCGTTTCAGGAAGGGAAAATCGTCCGCGTCGAACAATGGCTGCAAGCGCAGGCGCTGCACTGGGGCGCGTTCGCGCAGACGTGGTTTTACAGCGATTCGCGCAACGATTTGCCGCTGCTGGCGAAGGTCAGCCATCCCGTGGCGGTCACGCCCGACGAGGCGCTGGCGGCACACGCCCGCAGCGTCGGGTGGGACGTGCAGATGTGGTAGCAGAGGCTGCGGCGCGCTCGCCGTCTGTGCTACAATCCGAAAAATTTGTGCAGGCGGGATGCCCGGGGCGGGCGTCCCGTT
>JAFZMK010000167.1 GCA_017553285.1 Rhodocyclaceae bacterium | reverse complement strand
GCGCCGCCGTGAACTACTACTTCGGCGGCAAGGAGCGGCTGTATGAAGAAGTGCTGCGCGAAGCGCACCAGCAAATCAGCAGCCTGGAGGAGCTGGACGCCATCGCCAGCAGCGCCATGCCGCCCGCCGAAAAACTGCGCGCCCTGCTCGCGCGCCTCATGCACACCGCGCTGCACGCAGGCGACCTCTGGGGCATCAAGATTTTTCTGCGCGAACTGGCCGACCCTTCGCCGCTGGCGCTGAAAAACGTCACCACCGTCGCCCTGCCCAAGGCGCTCAAAGTGCGCGCCATCATTGAAGAAGCCAGCGGCCTGCCCGCCGACTCGCCGCAACTGCAATGGGCGGCAGGGCTGGCGCTCATGCCCTGCATCGGCTTCATCCTGTTTCCCGATGCGCTCAAAACCCTGCACTTCCCTAACATGCCGCAAAACGCCAGCGCCCTGCTCGATGCCATGCACTGCTACATCAGCGGCGGCCTCGCCGCCCTGCGCGCACGCGAAGAAGGCGCGGGACAGAACGTGGACGCGAATTAGCTGCCCGCGCCCTCGTCCACGCGCTCAATCTTGAAAATCACCGGGCGCGTGCCGTCCGAGCAGCAGGCAATCATGGTGTTTTCCTCGCGCATCCAGCCGCGCATGATGGCGCCGCCCTGCAGCCCCGTGTAGATGTAGCGCGCAATCGCGTCCCACGCCTCCGAGCAGTGCGCGCGTGTGGGGCCGCCCGCCACCGACTCCGGCGCCGCGCACGAGGTGCGCCGCAGCGTCCCCAGCCCGCAGCCCCAGAAATGGTCGCGCCCGCCCTCGCGCTCAAACACGAACTCATCGCCCACGTTGTAGACCGGGCACGCCCCCGCCTGCGGGTCGGCGCAATACTGCTGCTGCAACTCGGGATAGAGCTTCTTGTCAATCACCGTCACCTTGACCTTGTGTGCCATCGCCGCACTCCTTTCCAGCCAGACTTGAAACGCGGGCATTCTGCCAAGTGCGCGGCGGGTGGTCAAAGCACAAAAGCAACGGCGACATATCCATCTGGCTTGCTCAACCTACCGAACGGGCATTGCGGCGAGGATGGCTTGCAGGGCGGGGGCGGCGCGTTCTTTGAGGGCGTATTGGACGTGTGCGCTGATGGAGGTCTCGCCCGGGTTGATTTCGACGCTGGTGATACCGTTTCGCACGGCGTGGGCGACGGGTTCGACGATGTAGGGGAAGACGCTGGTGGTGCCGATGGAGACGACGAGATCCAGTTCGGGATGCTGCATGGCCGCTTGCAGGCGGGCGATGGCCTCTACGGGCAGCATTTCCCCGAAAAAGACCACTTCCGGACGCAGCCAGCCCTGTTCGCACTCGGGGCAAGGCGGCGGCAGGGCGGTGAGTTTGGCGTAGTTGGCAACCGTCTCTGTGTGGCCGCAGCGGGTGCACAGCAAGCGGTGCAGGTCGCCGTGGATTTCGATAAGGTTTTGTGTGCCGGCCATGCGGTGCAGGCCGTCGATGTTTTGCGTCAGCACGCAGACGGCGCCGGACGGACGGCGGCGCTCAATTTCCGCCAGCGCCAGATGGGCGGGGTTGGGTTGGGCGTTGCGGCAGCCCTGTTCGATTTGCAGCAAGTATTTCCAGGTCAGTTGCGGGCGGCGGGCGAGCATGTGGCCGGAGAGCACTTCTTCAATCGGCAAGCCTTCTTCGGTGGGTTTGCCGTCGTAGAGGCCGCCGAAGCCCCGGTAGGTCGGCAG
>JAFZMK010000166.1 GCA_017553285.1 Rhodocyclaceae bacterium | reverse complement strand
GGCTGGCTGCGTCCGGAAGTGGTCTTTTTCGGGGAAATGCTGCCCACAGATGCCCTCAGCCGCCTGCAAGCAGCCATGGCGCATCCCGAACTGGATCTCGTCGTCTCCATCGGTACCACCAGCGTCTTCCCCTACATCGTCGAACCCGTCGCCCACGCCATCCGCCACGGCATCACCAGCGTCGAAATCAACCCCGGCGAGACCTCCATCAGCGCACACGTCCAATACGCCCTCAAAGAACGCGCCGCCCCCGCCCTGCAAGCCATCCTCGCGGCGCTGGCGACCGCTCCGGGAGAGGCTTAACAGTTAACTTAGTTATGGAGAAAATCCATGTACAAGAAAATCTTCTTGAACAACGTGTTGACTGCGCTTGCCACGCGGCACATGTCAAAAAAAGACCTTGCTGCCAAGTCAGGTGTCTCACAGTCCTTTTTATCCATCATGGCATCCAACAAAGTCAATCCCTCCCTAAAAACAATGGAAGCCATCGCCGAGGCGCTCGAAATCCCGCTACCGACCCTGCTGGAACCGACCGACATGGTGTACGCCAGCGCCCCACTACCCGCAGGCTATGAGCGTGTCACCCTCATACTGCCGGAGTTTCAAGCGTTCGTCGCAAAATCGTGGGCGGAAGATGCTAGAAAGCAGGTGTTAGAGAGCAGATTATAAAAATCGCCACACGCACCTCACGCCCGCACTTTACAGAATTAAAATCTGACTCTACAATGCGCATATTTAGACAATATGCGCAATGACCACTCACGTCCTTACCTCTCACCCCTGACCAGTCCGCGCACCTCGTCGCGCCGGGCTGGTCTTTTCGTGCTTGTCGCGGGCTTGCAGTCCGCAACCTGAAAAATCCCCCTCTCACAGGAGTACCCATGACCACCGCAACCCACCTCAAACGCTACCTGCCCGCCCTGCTCACACTGGGCGTGTTGCTCCTGCCCGAAGTCGCCCTGGCACAGTCCAGCGGCGACGGCGGCAAGATCTCAGGAATCCTGGAGGCAGTGATTGATCTGCTCACCAACGTGTGGGCGCAATCCGCCGCCACCATTGCCGTCGCGGCGCTGGGCTACCTCGCGTTCATGGGGCACCTGTCCTGGCGTTGGGTGATCCACATCGTGCTTGGCATCGCCCTGGTGTTTGGCGCCGCCGAACTCGTTGCCTTCTTCATTGATGCGTGACATGGCTTCCGAAACCATCGACCCCGACCCCCTCGTGCTCGGCCTGACCCGTCCGGCCATGTACATGGGCGTGACCCAGACGTTCATGGTGTTCAACATCTTCGCCACGGCGATTTTGTTCATCAACACCAAGAGTTTTCTGGTCATTCCGGCGGCGCTGATTTTGCACGTTTTCGGCTACCTCATGTGCCTGCGTGACCAGCGGTATTTTGACCTGCTGGCGTGTCGCATCCTGCACACGCCCCCGCGCACGCCGCCTGCCACCAGGAAGGCGATGGGCGGGCAGACCTATGACCCGTTTTGACCTATGAACGTCCGCGAATCTCTTGGCCTGCAAGACCTGCCCGATGCGCCGCACCTGGCGCACCGGGCACACTTGCGCCAAAAGGCGAACGCCCACATCCCTTACGCCTGCCACTATGACGAAAACATCGTCATGACGCGCAATGACGACCTGTTGCTGACCATCCAGATCGCCGGACTGCCGTTTGAAACCGCCGACCAGGACGTGCTCGTGCACAAGAAAGAGTTGCGCAATCACCTGCTGAAATCGCTCTCGGGCAGCCGTCATGCTGTCTATGTGCATACGGTACGCCGCCGGGAGACGGCCTATCCGGGCGGCATCCAGCCGCCGGGCTTTGTTGCCCGTCTGGATCGGGAGTGGCGCGAGCATCACCGTAAAACGCAGGTCTACGTCAATGACATCTACCTGACCTTCGTCGTCAAGCCGCGCTTGGCGGGCAAGATGGGACTGATTGACCTGCTCTCGGGCATGTCGCGCAAACGCGATGAGCGCGAGCGCGCCGCCTGGCTGCAAGACCAGGCGCGCACGCTGCACGAAAAGGCCAAGGCGATCCTCGTATCCCTGGGCGAATACAGCCCCCGTCTGCTCGGCCAGTACGAGGACAACGGCATCACGTACAGCGACACGCTGCGTTTTCTGTCGTTCCTGGTCAATGGCGAAGACCGCCCCATCCGCGTACCGTCCGGCGATCTGGCCGCTGCCCTGCCGTATACCCGCCACATCTTCGGCACCGACGCATTCGAGACGCGCGGCATCCACACCAGCACTGTCTCGGCCATGCTCGCCATCAAGAGCTATCCCGACCACACCCATCACGGCATGATGGATCATTTCCTCTCGCTGCCTTGCGAGATGATTGCCTGCCAGAGCTTCATTTTCAGCGACCCCACGCCTGCCCTGAACCGCATGAAGCAACAGCAGCGGCGCATGGAGCAGGTGGAAGATGATGCGACCAGCCAGGTAGAGGAAATCTGCAACGCGATGGACGACCTGGCGTCCTCGCGCGTCGCTTACGGCCATCACCACATGACCGTGCAGGTCAAGGCAGCCAGTCTGCGCGAACTGGAAGACACCAACTTGCCGATGGTCTCGAATGCGCTCATGCGCACCACGGCCATTGCCGTGCGTGAAGACCTGTGCATGGAATCGTCGTTCTGGGCACAGTTGCCGGGCAATTTCAAGTACATCCCCCGCCCGTCGCTGATCTCCTCGCGCAATCTCGCCAGCCTCGCCAGCCTGCACAACCACACCTGCGGCACGCTCACCGGCAATCACTGGGGCGATGCCGTGACCATGCTGGAGACGACCAGCGGCACGCCGTACTACTTCAACTGGCATGTGCGCGACGTCGGCCACACGGCCATCTGCGCGCCCACGGGCACGGGTAAATCGGTGATGAACAACTTTCTCATCGCCATGAGCCAGAAGCACAACCCGCGCGTGTTCTTCTTCGACAAGGACTACGGCGCATATCCGTACATTCTGGCGATGGAAGGCACGCATCACACCCTCAGCAAGGGCGTAGCCAGTGGCTTCAATCCGCTGCAACTGGACGACACCGACCGCAACCGCAACTTTTTGCGCGACTGGTTCGAGTTGATGCTCACCTCGCACGGTGAGACCCTGACCGCCGAAGAAGCCGAACTCATCAACAAGGCCGTTGACGTCAACTACTCGCTCGACCGCAAGGATCGCATCCTGCGTAACGTCGTGGCCGCCTTCGGCAAGCAAGGCACCGGCAGCACGCGCAACCGCATCGACCAGTGGGTGGGCGAGGGCGCGTATGCCCGCCTGTTCGACAACGACGAAGACACGCTCTCGTTCAGCCAGCACCTGTACGGCTTTGAGATGGGGCAGATCATCGAGGACGAACGCGCCACCGCGCCGGTAATGGCCTATCTGCTGCACCGCATCCGGCTCTCGCTCGATGGCAAGCCGTTGATGATCGTCCTGGAAGAAGGGGCGCAACTGCTGCGCAGCCGCTATTTCCAGAACGCCATGACCGACTGGCTGCAAACCCTGCGCAAATCGAATGGCATGGTGATTTTTGTCTCACCCGATCCGGCCAGTCTGTACAAGCATGAGAGCCTCATCAAGCAGACCAGCACGCAGATTTACCTGGCGAACCCGAAGGCCACGCGCGAAGAGTACATCGAGCGGCTGCACCTGACGGAGGGCGAGTTCGAGGCCGTGCGTGCGCTCAATGCCGCAAACCGCACCTTCCTCATCAAGCACGACCGCGATTCTGTTCTGGCGCGTCTTGATCTTGCGCCGGTGGGATGGGCGATTCCCGTGCTCTCTGGCCGTCCGGAATACAAGCAAACCATCGACCGCCTCATCACCGAGGCGGGCGGCAACACAGACCCCGCCGTGTGGCTGGACGAGTTCATCGCCGCCCACGGCTAACACCCCGAAGGAGTAACACCATGAAGAAGATGATCCGGATTTCCGCACTGCTCGCCGCCTGCGCGCTGCTGGCCGCCTGCGCCCACGAACCGCCGACCGCGCCGTGCGCCTGCGACGGCCAGCCGATCAACACCCAGTGGAGCTAATCGCCGCTTTGTAGCAAAACGTACAGACCGCGCACAGGCGCACTATTTGAGCCACTCGCCCCGCTAAAGTACCCCACACGATCAACCCGTACCAAGGAGTACAAACATGAAACTGCAACGCTACGCTCTTCTCTCTTCCCTTGCCGCTTCCCTGATTCTCGCCGCCTGCGGGGGCGGAGATGGGGAAGGAGACTATTCGGACACGGGTTCCGGTGGCAATTCGGGTACTCCGGGCGTGAAGGAAGACTGGAAAGAATACAAAACCATCTCGCCGCGCTGCCCGATGGGAACAAGCGTGCAGCAAGACAATATTCATTGTCTGCGTGGCGTGTTTCGTGGGAAATCCGACTATGGTCAAGCGTGCGAAGTGGATTTCATGGGCGAGAACGGATTTCGTTTGACGGTGGACGGGAATCCCTACACCTACCTCCCGAACGCTGCTCTGAAACTGGATGAATACAATCACTACACCAGCAATCAGTATCTGGTGGATTCTCTGATTGCGGAAAAACAGTTGTACGCCAACTTGAACTACACCCCCAGTTCTACCGTGATATTTGACTTGGTAGACGGCAAATACGATGCGAACCATTGGCGCAGGCTTGGCAAAGACCAAGATGTTAATTACGTCGCCGCTTTCGTTCTTTTCACACACTTCCCGAAGGAAATGGGTGCAAGCCTCAACATCCCCGGCGCTGGATTTGAAACCAACTTCACTTGCCGCATCGAAAGCGTCCTTTACCACTAACCTCGGAGTTACCCCATGAAGAAAGCGAAACTGAAATCTGTTGCACTTGCCCTCACTGCATCAGCCTGCATTGCTGCCCCCGCCCATGCCGGGCTTTTCGGCGGTCTGGGCGGTGACATTGCGAAAGAATCAACGCAGATGGCACGCTGGATTATTCAGGCCGAACAGATGATGGAAGAAATCGAATTGCTGAAAAAGAATTACTCATCCGGCATCGATTTGAAAGAGCAGCACGATGTGCCGCTCACATGGCAAGATGTGGTGGCTGCCCAGCTTGCCAGCGAAGGCGATTCCGGCCAAGGCACTGCGAGCGTATACCGCGAGCAACTGGCGAAATACGAGGAAGTCGTCAAAACGCTGGATGCGAGCATGACGCAGGAAGATGAAGGCATCGACGGCGGGCGCGCTAACCGCACCTACAACCTGAACAACATGGAAGTGAAGCACGCCTTTGCTGCCGCCGAATCCATCTATGACAGCATCAAGAAGCGCACAGACAATCTCAAAGCCCTAGAAGACAAGATCGGCGCTCCTATCGGCGTCCGTGGCGCAATGGACTTGAACTCGCGCATTCAGCTTGAAATCGGCTACCTGCAAGCCGACATCGCCCGCCTGAACGCCATCCATCAACGCCTGACGGCGGCGCAGTTGAATCAGGATACCCAAGCGCAGGCAGCGAACAAGGAGTTTTTCCTGTCCTACGAGGAGTACCAAAAACGCAAAGGGCAACAACAGCCCGCGCCTGAACAAGGCATCGATCCTGAACTGGAGCCGTAACCATCATGTACTTTCTCTCCGACCTGAAACGTTTCTGTGAAACCACAGCCGAAGCCGCCTGCGCGATCTTCTACGTTTTGGGTCGGCTGCTTTATCTCGCGGTTATCACCGTCAAATACTCGATTGCCGTTGCTTTTACCTGCGCTGTAGCCTACTTTATCTATGACATAGCCAGGATTAATAACATTCCCATCCTTGAAGCCATCGGCGTTTTACTGCTGACTGTTCCCACAATGATCTGTGTCCTTGCCGTGCTCGCACAATTCATACCAAGCGCGGAAGAGATCCGGCGCGCGCAAGAAAAAATAGACGAAAATAACAAGTGGGCTGTCGCAGAAGCGCAGCGTCAAAAACTCAGTCAAAACTGGAAATGACATTATGGCAACTGGTGCGTTCATCCCCGTAGTATCCATGATAATTGAGAAAGTCGACAAAGTTGTCGAGGGTACGACGCAGGAAATTTTCGGGCGTCTCGTAGCGCAATACAGTACAACGATTACAACCCTCTTCGTGTTGCTGATCGTTCTGTACGGATGGGGCTTTTGGCACGGATGGGTCAAAGGCACCTGGGGAGAGGCATTCAGCAATATCCTGAAGATCGCGTTTGTCTACTATCTGACGATGAACTGGGCAAACTTTTCCATGTGGTTCTACGAAATGTACTACCACGGCTCGGAAGAAATCATGAACACAATTGCTGGAGGCACAACCGCCAGCGGGCACTCGAATGCTGCTATGGCACTGGAAAAATTCCTGACCAAAGGGACAGATGCCGCGATGGACATGTTTATCGCGGTGGATGGGATCGCGGCAATCCCTGTGTTTTTTATCGCCGTGATTCTGATCCTTTTGGTTTTGGCGGTTACCGGAATCGCAACCTTCCTTGTGTGCCTGTCCAAACTGGGTGTCGCCATCCTGCTCTCTGTCGGGATTATCTTCATCGCATTCCTGCTCTTCGAGAAGACACGCTCGCATTTTGAATCATGGATCGGTCTGCTCTTGAACTACGCCCTCTGCGGTATTTTGACAGTTGCCCTGCTGCAATTCATGGGTGCACTGCAAGAAGACTTTATCAAGACAATAACATCAGAGGGCAGCCGGGACATCCAAACAGCGTTCTGGGACTACGCCGCATTCATCTTCTTCTGCATTGTGTTTGCCGGATTGTTCTACTTCATCCCGACAATAGCCGGAAATCTTTCTACCGGTTACGGAATGGGTGGCATGGGCGCACTGAACAGAGCTACAGGCGCTACTACAAGATTCGTGGCGAACCGATTTAGGCGAAATCCCAGACCGCCCAATCCGCCCAAACCAGACAGAGGTAACAACGTCAATCCTGGCTAAAACCAACACCAAAACATAACCATGACCAACACCGCAACCGCCCCCACCTTTGAGAAGTCTCCCGAAATCCAGCGATGGATGCGGGACGGCTATCATGCTGCCGTGCGCAGCCGCAACCGCGCCTATGTGATGTGTCTGTTCCTGCTCTTGGTGGCGGCTGCTGCCGTGTTCTCGGTGAGTGCGCTCGCGCCGTTGAAGGAAGTCAAGACCAACATCGTCTTGGTCGATGCCGTGCACGGCGTGGTCACGTCCGTACAGGACGGCGCGGATTTGCAGGAACTCACCGCCAAATACGCCATCACGCAAGCGATGCTGTACCGCTACGTGATTGCCCGCGAAAGCTACGACCCTGCCGATTACCAGGTGAAATACGACCTGGTGCGCAAAATGTCCACCCGCCAGCCGCGCGAAGAATACGAAGCGCGCATGGCCTCGAAATCCAGCCCGATTCAGGTGCTCGGACGCAACGGGCGGCGCACCGTGCGCATCCAGTCGGTCAACCAGTTGACGCCGGAAACCAGCCAGGTGCGTTTCGTCGTCAGCGACACCTACGACGGCAAGGCCAATGGTGCCCCGAAACACTGGATCGCCATCGTCAGCCACAAATACATGTCCACGCCGTCCAGCCTGGAAGACCGCTACGAAAACCCGCTCGGCTTCGTCGTCACCAGCTACCGCATCGATCAGGAATCCACCCTGCCTGGCGTATTCGCCCAACAACCGCAGCAGCAGCAGCAGCGCGCCACGCAACAAGCCGCGCCACAGTCTGCGCCCGCATCGAGCGAGCCGGTCGCGCAAACACCTGCGCCCGTACCCGTGCCCGCGCCGGTTGCGCCCCCGCCGGTACAGGTGCAACCGCAACCAGAAGCCGCGCCGCAGCAGCCCTATGTGCAGCCGCCCGCACAGCAATATCCGGCGCAAGTGCCACAACCCGCACCCGCGCCCGCACCGATCGCGCCTGCGCGCGAGCCGGAGATTTATGTCCCGCAAAGCGCGCCGCCGCTCCCCCCTGAACCCGCCATGTAATCAACCCAAACCGGAAGCTCACCATGCCACAAATCCGTCTGCTCATTGCCGCATTTGCCGCCTGCGCACTGGCTGCCAGCCCCGCGCTGGCCGCCAAAGACCCTCGTCGCCTCGGCACCGACAACCGCATCACCCAGGTCAATTACTCGCCCAACGAAGTCTATGAACTCACCGGCACCTATGGCTATCAGACCACGGTCGAGTTCGAGCAGGGCGAGAACATCAAAATCGCCAGCATCGGCGATTCGATTGCCTGGCAGGTCGTACCGCTGGGCAACCGCCTGTTCCTGAAGCCGGTCGAAAAGAACGCCACCACGAACCTGACCGTCGTCACCGACAAGCGGGCGTACTACTTCCGCCTGCGCGCGGCAGTCAACAACACGCCCATCTACCTGATGCGCTTCCGCTACGGCACGGACGCGCCCATCAGCCTCAAAAGCTCCGACAACGTCCGCGTCACCTCGCTGGAAAACGGTGTCGGCATCGACAAGTACAACCTGGACTACGAAATCGCCGGCGACAAGGTAATCGGCCTCAAGCGCGTCTTTGATGACGGGCAATTCACCTACTTCGAGTTTGAACCCAGCGTAGACGTGCCCGCGATTTTTCTGGTCGATGGCGAAAAAAAGGAAGCCACGGCCAATGTTCGCAGGGAAGGGAAGTACATCGTGGTTGAGAAGGTTCACCCGCAATACACCCTTCGCCTTGGCCGTACTGTTGCCTGCATCTTCAACCGCAACCTCAAACACCCCGCGCCGGACATGACCAACGGCCATGAACGACTGAACAACGGCGTTGATCGCACGGAGTAACGCAGCCATGACCGACGACAACCTCAACCACAACGAACGCGCGGAACTGGAAGAATTTCGCCGCGAAAAATCCATGCGCGAAGACCAGGCGCGCGCCGAGGCGCTATCGCGTTCCAGCGTGCTTTCCCGTGGGGACAAGAAACCTCCCAAAGCCTTTGCCATCATTGTCGGTCTGCTCGTCATCGCAATCCTGTTTGGGGCATTTTCCAGCGACCGTAAAAAGACCAAAGAGCGCGAAGAGTTCCAGCCGGTATCGCAACGCTCCGCGCCAGACCTGCCGCCGCCGCCTCCCCCGCCCAAGGAAGAGGCCAAGGCTCCGCCGCCTCCGCCACCGCCTCCGCCGCCCGTGGATAAAAAAGACGACAAGATGCTGCTTGCCCGCCTGAAATCCAAAATCATGATCAAGAGCGACGAAGTGCAGCTTGGCACCGGACAACCGCCCGTAGTCGGCATGACCGAAGAGGAATACCTGGCCGCCGCCAACGGGCAAGCGCCTGGCGCGGGCGGCAGCAACCAGTACAACGACCCGCCGCAGCGCAATAGCTCGGTGGGTACGTGGAACGACCCGAACAGCCGCTACTACAACAACATCACCTCTGCCGGTGTCGATACCGCGCAGGCCAAGCAGTTGCGCGATCTGGACTACAAAATCCTGCAAGGCAAGTTTGTCGATGGCGTGCTGGAAACGGCCATTCGCTCCGACCTGCCCGGCATGATTCGCGCCGTTGTCACCAGCCCCGTGTACTCGGAGCAAGGCCGCAACGTGCTGCTGCCCTATGGCACCCGGCTCATTGGCACCTACAACAGCCAGTTGCGCAAAGGCCAGGCGCAAGTCATGGTGGTCTGGCAGCGCGCCATCCGCCCGGACGGGATTGATGTTGCCATCAACAGCCCCGGCTCTGACCAACTCGGCCAGGCAGGGCTGGGCGGCCATGTTGATCATCACTTTGCGCAGATTTTTGGCGTGGCCGCCTTGACCTCGCTGATTGGCGCAGCCGTGCCGACCTACCACAACAACGGCGACGGCGACGATGCCGAAGAGCGTTACCGCACCGACGTTTCCCGCTCGGCTGCGCGCGTATCGAACCGCATCCTGGACGAATACGCCAGCATTCCGCCGACGGTCTATGTCGACCAGGGCACGAAAATCAAAATCTTCGTCAACCGCGACCTTGATTTCACGCAGGTCATGCGCCGCCAGCGGGACGCCGCAGAACCCGCGTTCGTCATGATTCACTGATTTACTGTTTTACGGTTTTACTGTTTTACGGCTTTCCGTAAATCAGTAAAACCGCAAGGGGGAAACCATGCCGGAAGACCGCTCGTCCGTCGCGCTCAACACCTACCTGCGCCCCATCGAGCCGTGGTTGCAGGAAGACGGTGTGACCGAAATCTCGGTCAACCGTCCCGGCGAAATCTGGGTCGAGCGTCTCGGCGTCGTCGGCATGGAGCGCATCGAGGTCGCCGCGCTGACCTCCGCCCACCTCATGCAACTGGCCGACCTGGTAGCCGAGTTCTCGGAGCAACACGTCACCGCCGAACATCCGCTGCTCTCCGGCACGATTCCCGGCGGCTACCGGATTCAGGTCGTGCGCCCTCCGGCCACAGAGCCGGGCATTGTCGCCATGTCCATCCGTCGACCGGGCATCCTGGACATGAGCATTGCCGACTACCGCGAGCGCCAGGCGTTCGCGCACGTCAACCGCCCGTCCCGACACGCTGCCGATGAAGACGCCCTGTTGCGCCTGTACGCCGAAGAACGCTACGAGGAATTCCTGGTCGAAGCCGTGCGTGCCCAGAAGGTCATCGTGCTATCGGCAGGCACAAATGCCGGTAAAACCACGCTGCTCAACGCCCTGCTCAAGGAAGTGCCGCAGACAGAGCGAATCATCACCATCGAGGACACGCGCGAGGTGCAACTGACACACCCGAACCGTCTGCATCTTCTGGCGTCCCGTGGCGGCCAGGGCACCGCCAAGGTTACGCAGACCGAATTGCTCGCCGCCTGCCTGCGCCTGCGCCCGAACCGGATTGTGGTGGGCGAATTGCGCGGCGCGGAAACATCGGATTTTCTGGATGCGACGAACACCGGCCACGGCGGGAGCATCACCACCATTCACGCATCGACCCCGCTGGGCGCAATCAAGCGCCTGGTAAAACTGGCGCAAAGCGCCAAGCTCGGCTTCGATGCGGAATTTGTGCTCGAAGAGGTTTTGGCGGCCATCGACATCATCGTCCAGTTTGAACGCTGGCCGACCGGCGAACGGATGAT
>JAFZMK010000165.1 GCA_017553285.1 Rhodocyclaceae bacterium | reverse complement strand
GCGCAGGACAGCGGACGGAAAAAACGACGGAACATGATGGCAAACCTCGCAGTCAGGTTGGGGGACGGCAACATGGTACCCCGCCCCGCATTGGCGCGGTTGCCGGAAAAGACGGCAAAAGCGGGCGCTTTCCGTGTGATGGCTCACGCTTCCATGCAGGCGGTGAGGGCGTGCAGGAGTTCTTCGTCGTCGCGCGCGGGGTGCACGGCGGCGCGTCCGATGGCTTCGAGCAGGACCAGGCGCAGTTTGCCGCTGGCGACTTTTTTGTCACCCCGCATCCAGTCGATGAGGCGGGCGGTGTCGCTGCGGGGGATGCGCACGGGCAGGTGGGCGCGCGCAAACAGGCGTTCGATGCGCGCGCAGTCGGCGTCACTTAGCCAGCCGCGCGCTTGCGAGGCGGCGGCGGCCATCATGGTGCCGGCGGCGACGGCTTCGCCGTGCAGCCAGTTGCCGTAGCCAAATTCGGCTTCCAGCGCGTGACCGAAGGTGTGGCCAAGATTGAGCAGGGCGCGCTCGCCGGCTTCGCGCTCGTCGGCGGCGACGACTTCGGCCTTGCAGCCGCAGGATTGCGCAATGGCGTATTGCAGCGCGGCGGCCTCCCGATTGAGCAGGGCATCCAGATTGTTTTCCAGCCAGACGAAAAAATCTGCCTTGCGAATCAGGCCGTATTTGATGACTTCGGCAAGACCGGCGGAAAGTTCGCGCGCGGGCAGGGTGGCGAGTGCGTCGGTGTCGATGAGCACCATGCGCGGCTGGTAAAACGCGCCAATCATGTTTTTGCCGCGCGGGTGGTTGATGCCGGTTTTGCCGCCGACGGAAGAATCGACCTGCGCCAGCAGCGTGGTGGGTATCTGGATGAAATCAATGCCGCGCTGGAAGGTGGCGGCAGCAAAACCGGCAATGTCGCCCACTACGCCGCCGCCCAGCGCAATCAGGGTGGTGGCGCGTTCGCAGCGGGCGGCGAGCAGGGCGTCGTGAATGGCGAGCCAGGAGTCGACGGTTTTGTATTGTTCGCCTTCGGGCAGGATGATGGGCAGGGCGTCGATGGCGGCTTTTGCCAGCGCGTTTTGCAGGCGGTCGAGGTAGAGCGGGGCGACGGTTTCGTTGCTGACAATGGCCACACGCGGCGTTTTGATGAGCGGGGCGACCCATTCGTGGGCGCGGTCGAGCAGTCCGCTGCCGATGTGGATGGGGTAGCTGTGTTCGCCAAGGTCGAGGTGTAGGGTTTGCATGGGCGGGAGCGCGGTGTCGAAAAAACGATGACGATAACCGCGTGCGCGCGCTTGTGCAACGGTCGCGGCGCGCGCCCGCGCACTTTCACGGCGGCGGGAAACGGTGTACCTTCTGTACCTTTTCCCCCGACAGGGCGTTTGAGGAGATGCCGTAATGCATAACAAGGTCTACCCCGAAGACCGCCAGCCGGCGCTGCGCGTGGTGCCGATGCCGTGCGATTTGAACCCGTCCGGCGATGTCTTCGGCGGTTGGGTGATGTCGCTGGTCGATGTCGCCGGGGCGATGCCGGCGCGTCGGCGCGCGCGGGGACGGGTGACAACGGTGGCGGTGAAGTCGTTTGTGTTCCGTCATCCCGTGGCGGTGGGCGATTTGGTGAGCTTTTACGCCGATGTCGTCAGCGTGGGGCGCACGTCTCTTACCGTGAATGTAGACGTTTGGGCAGAACGCCAAACCAACGATGGCACGCTGGAACATCTGAAAGTGACCGAGGCGACGCTGACTTACGTGGCGCTGACCGAAGACGGCGAAAAGCGCGTCATCGACGCTTGAGACCACGCCCATGCAATACAGCGATTTGCGCGATTTCATCGCCCGCCTGGAAACGCTCGGCGAACTGCGGCGGGTGCGCACCGCCGTCGACACGCATCTGGAAATGACCGCCGTCGCCGACCGCGCCTTGCGCGCGCAGGGGCCGGCCTTGCTGTTTGAGAACGTCACCAGCAAGGGACAGCCGCAGCCGATGCCGGTGCTGGCGAATCTGTTTGGCACACCGGCGCGCGTGCTCGCGGGCATGGGCGAGGCGTTGCCGGAAAATGGCGACTGGAAAACACCGCTGCGCGAAATTGGCCGCCTGCTGGCGGATTTGAAAGAACCCGAAGCGCCGCGCAACCTGCGCGATGCGTGGGAAAAACGCACCATGCTGCGCCAATTGCTGAACATGGCGCCCACACAGGTGCGCAATCCGCCCTGCCGCCAGATTGTGCGCGAAGGCGCCGAGGTGGATTTGGCGCAACTGCCCATCCAGCATTGCTGGCCGGGCGATGTGGCGCCGCTGATTACCTGGGGCTTGGTGATTACCCGAGGGCCGGGCAAGCCGCGCCAGAATCTGGGCATTTATCGCCAGCAGGTCATCGGCAAAAACCGCCTCATCATGCGCTGGCTGGCGCATCGCGGCGGCGCGCTGGATTACCGCGATTTTCGCGCAGCCCATCCGGATAAACCCTTCCCCGTCGCCGTCGCGCTGGGCTGCGACCCGGCTACCATGCTCGCTGCGGTGACACCGATTCCGGACAGCCTTTCGGAATACCAGTTCGCCGGGCTGCTGCGCGGCGCGCGCACGGAAGTCTGCAAGGCGATGGGTTCTGACCTCGACGTGCCCGCGCGCGCGGAAATTGTGCTCGAAGGCGTCATCCATCCAAACGACACCGCCCCCGAAGGCCCCTATGGCGACCATACGGGTTATTACAACGAAGTGGCAGAGTTCCCCGTGCTGACCGTCGAGCGCATCACCATGCGCGAGACGCCCATTTACCATTCCACCTACACCGGCAAACCGCCCGATGAACCGGCGATGCTGGGGCTGGCGCTCAATGAGGTGTTTGTGCCGCTGTTGCAGCGGCAGTTCCCCGAAATCGTCGATTTCTATTTGCCGCCGGAAGGTTGTTCGTACCGGCTGGCGGTGGTTTCCATCCGCAAGGAATATCCCGGGCACGCCAAGCGCGTGATGTTTGGCATCTGGAGTTTCTTGCGCCAGTTCATGTATACCAAGTTCATCCTCGTCGTCGATGACGATGTGGACACCCGCAACTGGCAGGAAGTCATCTGGGCAATCACCACACGCATGGATGCCGCGCGCGACACCGTGCTGGTAGAAAACACGCCGATTGACTATCTGGACTTTGCCAGCCCCGTTGCCGGACTGGGCAGCAAGATGGGGCTGGATGCCACCAACAAATGGCCGGGCGAGACGGCGCGCGAATGGGGACGCCCGATTCGCCAGACGCCCGAAGTGCTGGCAAAGCTCGATACGCTATGGGCGGAGATTACGCGCGAATGGCAGGATGCACCGGCTCGTAAATAGCGCATAGTGTTTCTGTATCACCATCATGTTTTGCCCGAACGGGCGATGCCGCATACAATGCGGCATGATTTTTGCCGACATTCCGCGTCGGCACTGCGGAGGCGATTTTGAACAACCTATTCAAGAACCTGATCATCTGGATGTTAATCAGCATCGTGCTGATGTCGGTTTTCGAGCAATTCAACCACACGCGCGGCAAGGTGACGCAAAACACGGTGGAATACTCCACCTTCATGGAACAGGCCAAAGACGGCATGATTAAAAGCGTATCCATCGAAGACGGGCGCACGCTCAAGGCCGTCACCCAGTCCGGCCAGACGATTACCGTCTACACGCCCGGCGTGCAGGACATCTGGATGGTTTCCGACCTGCTGCGCGCGGGCGTGAAAGTCTCTGCCAGCAAGCCCGAAGAAGGGCAATCGCTGCTGATGAGCATCCTCATTTCGTGGTTCCCCATGTTGCTGCTGATTGGCGTGTGGATTTTCTTCATGCGCCAGATGCAGGGCGGCGGGCGCGGCGGCGCGTTTTCCTTTGGCCGCAGCAAGGCGCGGATGATTGACGACAACGCCAACTCCGTGACTTTCGCCGATGTTGCCGGTTGCGACGAAGCGAAAGAAGAAGTGGCGGAACTGGTCGAATTTCTGCGCGACCCGACGCGCTTTCAGAAACTGGGCGGGCAGATTCCCAAGGGCGTGCTCATGGTCGGCTCGCCCGGCACGGGCAAAACCCTGCTGGCGAAAGCGATTGCGGGTGAGGCGAAAGTGCCGTTCTTTTCCATTTCCGGTTCCGACTTCGTGGAAATGTTCGTCGGCGTGGGCGCGGCGCGCGTGCGTGACATGTTTGACCAGGCGAAAAAACACGCGCCCTGCATCATCTTTATCGACGAAATCGACGCCGTAGGCCGTCAGCGCGGCGCCGGCATGGGCGGCGGCAACGATGAACGCGAACAGACGCTGAACCAGTTGCTGGTAGAAATGGACGGGTTTGAAGGGCAAACCAGCGTCATCGTGATTGCCGCCACCAACCGTCCGGACGTGCTCGACCCTGCGCTGATGCGCCCGGGGCGCTTTGACCGTCAGGTAGTCGTCTCGCTGCCCGACATTCGCGGGCGCGAACAAATCCTGAAAGTGCACATGCGCAAGGTGCCCATTGATCAGGACAGCGTCGATGCGATGGTGCTCGCGCGCGGCACGCCCGGTTTTTCCGGCGCGGATCTCGCCAACCTCGTCAATGAAGCGGCGCTGTTTGCCGCCCGCCAGTCCAAACGGCTGGTGGATATGGAAGACTTTGAGCGCGCCAAGGACAAAATCATGATGGGTGCCGAACGCCGCTCGATGGTGATGCCGGAAGAAGAGCGCAAAAACACCGCCTATCACGAATCCGGCCACGCCGTCGTCGCCCGTCTGCTGGACAAAACCGACCCGGTGCACAAAGTCACCATCATCCCGCGCGGGCGCGCGCTGGGCGTGACCATGCAACTGCCCGAATCCGACCGGTACAGTCAAGACCGCGACCGTCTCTTGCAGACCATCGCCGTGCTCTTTGGCGGGCGCATCTGCGAAGAAATTTTCATGAACCAGATGACCACCGGCGCCTCCAACGATTTTCAGCGCGCCACCGACATTGCCCGCCGCATGGTCACGCAATGGGGGATGAGCGACTCACTCGGCCCGATGGTCTATGGCGACGAAGAAGGCGAAATTTTCCTGGGTCGGCAGGTGACGACGCACCGCAGTGTGTCGGAAGCCACCATGCAGAAAGTGGACGTGGAAGTGCGCCGCATCATCGACGAACAATACGCGCTGGCGCGCCGCCTGATTGAAGAAAACCGCGAGCGCATCGAAGCCATGGCGCAGGCACTGCTGGAATGGGAAACGCTCGATGCCGACCAGATTGACGACATCATGGAAGGGCGAGCGCCGCGCGCGCCGAAACCGTCCAGCGCACCGCTGCGCCCGAAAGACCGCGACGACAAGCCGGACGCCTCCGCCCAGGTCGCCCCGGCGGTGTAAGCGCGTGTTTTCAGCACCACGCGGGCGGCGTGTCAGCCGGATACTGGCGGCGCACTGCCCGCGCTGTTTTTGCATTGCAAAGCGTGGTTTTCCCGTGTGCGCCATGACAAACAAGGTGTTCCGGCACACAGGTATTACATCGTGAAAAGACCCTATCTTTTGTTCTTCTTGGCGATTGCATTTTTTTCATTCGCGGGCTTTTACATTTCTGCAAAATTCAGGCCACTGCCCAAGCGGGCAACGCCGCAAGCAGAAGTATCTTCCGAACTGCGAGAGAAAATCGCGAGAAAACCCCGTCAACACAAAACCGGCAAAAGCAAAGGTTCGAAAAAAGTCCGCGTTGCTGGCTGCGTGGTCAAAGGCGGAGAGTGTGCGTGCTACACACGGGAATCCCGACAACTGGATGTGCCCACGGAAGTTTGCGAACGCGCCATTCAAAGCGGGCAAATGCCCTTGGTGGAGGTTCACGAAGGCGATAATTCGTTTTCCCTGCGCCTTCCGCAGTAAGGCGCGCAAGGTGACAAGCGACATAGCCTGCTGAAATGCTCTCTCTGCGTGACAAAAATTGATTGACTGGATAACAGCTTCTCCCGCCGCATGAATGCCTCTACCTTGCTCCACTGTGGCCGTCACCGGCTGGATTTATCCGCGCCGCGCATCATGGCGATTCTTAACGCCACGCCCGATTCGTTTTCTGGCGACGGGCACGCGCACAATCTGGATAGCGCCTTGCGCGCTGCCGATGCCGCATTGGCAGCCGGTGCGCATGTGCTGGACGTGGGCGGCGAGTCCACCCGCCCCGGCGCGCAGCCGGTGAGTGAGGCGGAAGAAATCGACCGCGTCGCGCCCCTGATTGAACGGCTCGCCGCCGCGCCCGTGCCGGTTTCCATCGACACCTTCAAACCCGCCGTGATGCGCGCCGCGCTCGCCGCCGGTGCCACGCTGGTCAACGACATTTGCGCCTGCTTGCAGCCCGGCGCGGAGGATGCCGTCGCCGCATCCAACGCCGCCGTCTGCCTGATGCACATGCAGGGCGAACCGCGCACCATGCAGCACAACCCGCAGTATGAAAACGACGACGTGACCGCTGCCGTCTGCGCCTTTTTGCGCCAGCGCGCCGAGGCGCTGCGCGATGCCGGTGTCGCGCGCAGCCGCATCGTGCTTGACCCCGGCTTTGGCTTTGGCAAAACCGTCTCGCACAACTTCACCCTGCTGGCGCGGCTGGACGAATTGTGCGCGCTAGGCTATCCCGTGCTGGCGGGCTTGTCGCGCAAATCCATGTTCGCCGAAATCACACGCGGCGCACCGCCGCAAGAACGGGTACTCGCCAGCACCGTCGCCGCCGTGCTGGCAGTGGCGCGCGGCGCGCGCATCGTGCGCGTGCATGACGTAGCCGCCGCCCGCGAAGCACTGGCGGTCTGGCAAATGACGCAAAACGCCGCCCGCGCCGATTGCGACGCCTCGGCGCGCAAGGCACAATGACCGGCTTATCGTCTCACGGGAGTTTTCATGAGCACCTCGCGCAAATACTTCGGCACCGACGGCGTGCGCGGCCATGTGGGCGAAGCGCCGATTACGCCCGATTTTGTGCTGCGCCTGGGCTACGCCGCCGGGCGCGTACTGGTCAAACACGAACACCTGCCGCATGGCGAACACCCCGCCGTGCTCATTGGCAAGGACACGCGCATTTCCGGCTACATGCTGGAAGCCGCCTTGCAGGCGGGCTTTGCCGCCGCCGGTGTGGATGTGTGGCTGGCCGGTCCCTGCCCCACGCCCGCCGTGGCGTATCTCACGCGCGCGCTGCGCTTGCAGGCGGGCGTGGTGATTTCCGCCTCGCACAACCCGTTTGACGACAACGGCATCAAGTTTTTTTCCAGCGAAGGTTTCAAACTACCCGACGATATTGAACTGGAAATCGAAGCGCGGCTGGACAAACCTGTCGGCTGCGTGGATTCCGTCCGTCTCGGGCGTGCCCGTCGGCTGGACGATGCGCGCGGGCGCTACATCGAATTTTGCAAAAGCACCTTTCCCACCAAGCACACCCTGCGCGGGATGCGCATCGTCGTCGACTGCGCCCACGGTGCCGCCTACCACATCGCCGCCAGCGTGCTGCACGAACTGGGCGCGGAAGTCGTCCCCGTCGGCGTCGCCCCCGACGGCATGAACATCAACCACGATGTCGGCGCCACCCACCCGCAGTGTGTGCAAAAGGCGGTGCTGGAACACCGCGCCGACGTAGGCATGGCGCTCGATGGCGATGGCGACCGCCTGGTCATGGTCGACCGCGACGGCGAAATCTACGATGGCGACCGCCTGCTCTACATCATCGCCAGCGCCCGCGCGCGCAAACCCAACCCGCCCGAAGGCGTGGTCGGCACCTTGATGAGCAACCTCGGTTTTGAGCAAGCCATTGAGCGCCTCGGCATGAAATTTGAGCGCGCCAAGGTGGGCGACCGCTACGTGCTGGAACGGATGCAGGAACGCGGCTGGACGCTGGGCGGCGAAAACTCCGGTCACATCATCTGTCTGGACGCCCACACCACCGGCGACGGCATCGTCGCCGCCTTGCAGGTGTTAAGCGCCCTGCGCCGCCGTGGGCAAACGCTGAAAGAAGCCGCCGAAGGGCTGGTGCTATTCCCGCAACGGCTGGAAAACGTCCCCATGCCCGCCGGTTTCGACTGGCAAAACCACCCCGGCATTGCCGCCGCCTGCGAAGCGGTGGAACAACAACTGGGCGCAGACGGACGCATCCTGCTGCGCGCCTCCGGCACCGAGCCGGTGCTGCGCGT
>JAFZMK010000164.1 GCA_017553285.1 Rhodocyclaceae bacterium | reverse complement strand
GCCTGGGTCAGCCATCTGGTGCCCGACCAGCTCGTGCGCACCGCAGGCGAAGTGCACGCCAAAGTCAAAATCGCCGGCACGCTCGCCGCGCCGCAAGTCACCGGCAAAGTCGACGGCAAGGAACTGGCCATCGCCATGCCCGAACAAGGGCTGGATTTGAGCGGCGGCACCCTGCAAGCCAGCTTTGACCGCGACCGTCTGAACCTCACCCGGCTCGCCTTCGTCTCGCCCAACAAGGTGCGCCCCAACGGCAAACAGGTGCCGGTGGAGCGTTTCACCAAAACGCCCGGCACGCTCACCGCCAGCGGCAACATCACCTTGAGTGATGCCACCGGTAACTTCACCTTCGCCGCTGACCGCCTGCCCGTGCTGCAACGCAAGGACCGCTGGCTGCTGCTCTCCGGCAAAGGCAACGCCCGGCAGGATGCCACGCTCACCACGCTCAAGGCCGATTTCAAGGTCGACAGCGGCTACATCGAAATGGCTGACGTCCCCGCCCCCAGCATCGGCAGCGATGTCGTCACCGTAGAAGAACAACGCGCCGCCGAAGAGGCCGCCCGCGCCGCCGAAAACGCCAACCGCAAACCCAGCGGCATTCAGGCAGACATTCACATCGACCTCGGTCGCCATCTCTACCTCTCCGCCATGGGGCTGCGCACCCGGCTCACCGGCGCGCTCGACCTGCGCCAGCGCGACCAGCACCCGCTCTTGGCCATCGGCATGGTCTCCACCCGCGACGGCACCTTCCGTGGCTACGGGCAAGACCTCACCATCGAGCGCGGCATCATCAACTTTCAAGGCCCGCTGGACAACCCCGGCCTGAACCTGCTCGCGCTGCGCAAAGGGCTGGACGTGGAAGCCGGCGTGGAAGTGCTCGGCTCTGCCCGTCGCCCGGTCATCAAACTCGTCTCGCACCCCGAAGTGGCGGAAATCGACAAACTCGCCTGGATTGTCCTCGGTCGCGCCTCCAACGGCGGCCCCGGCGACCTTGCCCTGCTCGCCACCGCCGCCCGCGCGCTGTTCAGCAGCGGCGACGGCGACGACGGCATCGCCGGTGCGCTGCACGACAACCTCGGTCTGGACATCGGCCTGGGCGCAGGCGAAATGGGCGCGACCAAGCGCGCCAAAACCAGCAGCGTCGTAGCCGACGGCACGGAAGTCACCCAACAAGGCAACGCCTCGCAAAACCTCACCCTCGGCAAACGCCTCACCGACCGCCTCACGCTCTCCTTTGAGCAAAGCCTCACCGACGCGCAAACGCTGGCCAAACTCACCTACCAACTCAGCCGCAACCTCTCCCTGGTCATCCGGGGCGGCGAAAACAACTCCGCAGACGTGTATTACACCATCTCGTTTCGCTAACGCACCCGCCCCGCCCGAAAGGGGCGCGTTATGCGGGCAAGGGGTCGGTCATGCCGTGATGGCGCAGCAGGGCGTCGATTTGCGGGTCGCGGCCACGGAAGGCGCGGAAGGATTCGATGGCGGGACGGGCGCTGCCGACGGCGAGGATTTCGCGCTGAAAACGCCGCCCGGTCTCGGCATCGAGCAGGTTGCCGCCGTTCGTTTGCGCGGCTTCTTCAAAGGCGGCAAAGGCGTCCGACGAGAGCACTTCCGCCCATTTGTAGCTGTAATACCCTGCGGCGTAGCCCCCGGCGAAAATGTGCGAGAAACTGTGCGCAAAGCGGTGCCATTCGGGGGGGATGAGTACGGCGACTTCGCGGCGCACTTCGTCCAGCAGCGCCTGCACTTCACGGATGGCGTGCGGCGCGGGGCGGGAATGCAGCAGGAAGTCGAACAGCGAAAATTCAATCTGGCGCACCATCGCCAGCCCGCTCTGGAAGTTGCGCGCGGCAAACATTTTGTCGAACAAGGCGCGCGGCAGCGCCTCGCCGGTTTCCACATGGCTGCTCATGGCGGCGAGCACGCCGTAGTCCCAGCAGAAATTTTCCATGAACTGGCTGGGCAGTTCGACGGCGTCCCATTCCACGCCGCTGATGCCGGAGGCGGCAACTTCGTCGACTTCGGTCAGCAAATGATGCAGGCCGTGGCCGCATTCGTGAAAGAGGGTGAGCACGTCGTCGTGCCGGAAGGTGGCGGGCACGTCGCCTTGCGGGGCGGAAAAATTGCAGACCAGATAGGCTTGCGGCGTTTGCAGCGCGCCACGATGACGCCAGCGGCTGCGGGCGCTGTCCATCCAGGCACCGCCGCGCTTGCTGGGGCGCGCGAACAAGTCCATCCAGAAATGCCCGATGCTGTGCCCTTGGCGTTGCAACTCGAAAAAGCGCACGTCCGGGTGCCAGCGCGGGGCGTGCGCCGGACGCAAATCCACGCCGTACAGACGGCCAATGGCTTCAAACAGACCGGCGGTGACTTTGGGTTCGGGGAAGTATTGTTTGACTTCGTGTTCGGAAAAGGCGTAGCGCGCTTGCCGCAGTTTTTCGGACGCCCAGGCGATGTCCCACGCGGCCAGTTCTTCCAGCCCCAGTTCGCGGCGGGCAAATTCGCGCAGCTCGGCAAGGTCGCGCTCGGCATAGGGACGGGCGCGGCGGGCGATGTCGCGCAGAAATTCAAGCACTTGCGCGGTGGATTCGGCCATTTTCGGCGCTAACGAGACTTCGGCGTAATTGGCGTAGCCCAACATTTGCGCTTCTTCGGCGCGCAGTTGCAGGATGCGCACGATGATGTCGCTGTTGTCCAAGTCTTTTGCGCCGTGTTCGCTGGCGCGCGTGGCGTAGGCGCGGTAGAGCCGTTCGCGCAGGGCGCGGTTGTCCGCATATTGCATCACGGGCAGGTAGGACGGCATGTGCAGGGTGAATTTCCAGCAGCCTTCCCGCCCGTCTTCGCGCGCACTCGCGGCAGCGGCGGCGCAGGCGTCGGCGGGAATACCGGCGAGGTCGGCTTCGTTGTCAATCCATTCGACGTGGGCGTTGGTCGCATCCAGCAGGTTTTCCGAAAACTTCGCCGCCAGCGCCGCCAGTTCTTGCTGGATTTCGGCAAAGCGCGGTTTGTCGGCTTCGGGCAGTTCGGCGCCGGAGAGGCGGAAATCGCGCAGCGCCTGTTGCAGAATGCGCTGGCGCACGGGTGTTTCTTGCGCGAACGCGGGGTTTTGCGTCACCGCGCGGTAGCCTTCAAACAGCGCCCTGCTCTGCCCCATTTCGGCATAAAAGGCGGAAATTTCGGGCAGCACGGCGTTGTAGGCTTCGCGCCACGGCGGTGTGTCGAGCACGCCGTGCAGATGGCTGACCACGCCCCAGGCGCGCCCCAGGCGTTCGCTGGCAACATCGAGCGGGGCGACAAAATTCGCCCAGTCCGGCGCGGCGGGTTTTTCGGGCGAGGCAGTGAGTTTTTCGACCAGCGCGCGGTTTTCCGCAATCAACTGCGTGATGGCGGGGGCGACGTGTTCGGGGGCGATGGCATCGAAGGCGGGAAATTCGTGCGCATCCAGGGTCAGCAGCGGATTGGCGGTCATCGTGGGCGTTTTGGTTCGGTGAAAGGAAAGGGACGGCGCGCGCCGCTTACACAGGCAGCGGCTGGCCGGTGAGACGTTCAAAGGCTTCGCGGTATTTGGCCGAGGTGCGGGCAATGACTTCGGCGGGAAGTTTCGGGCCGGGCGCGGTTTTGTTCCAGGTGAGCGTTTCCAGATAGTCGCGCACGTATTGCTTGTCAAAACTCGGCGGATTGCTGCCCGCGCGGTATTCGTCCGCCGGCCAGAAACGCGAAGAGTCGGGCGTGAGCGCTTCGTCAATCAGGTGCAGCGTACCGGCGGCGTCAATGCCAAATTCAAACTTGGTGTCGGCAATGAGAATGCCGCGCGAGGCGGCGTAGTCGGCGGCTTCGCGGTACAACTGCACGGCAGCTTCGCGCGCCTGTGCGCACAGTTGCGCGCCCCGGTCGGTGTGCGCGGCAAGCTGGCGCTGGCAGTGCGCCTGCGCCTGTTCAAACGAGATGTTTTCGTCATGCTCGCCCACTTCGGCTTTGCTGGCGGGGGTGAAAATGGGCGCAGCCAGTTTGTCCGCCTCTTGCAGACCGGCAGGCAAGGCAATGCCGCAGACCGTGCCTTGCGCGCGGTATTCCTTCCAGCCGGAACCGGCAAGGTAGCCGCGCACAACCGCCTCAATCGGCAGCGGAATCAGGCGGCGCACGACAATCGCACGTCCGCGCACGATGTCGCGCTCTTCGGGCGCGACGACGCTTTCCGGCTCGATGCCGGTGAGCTGGTTGGGCACCACGTGCGCCAGCCGTGCAAACCAGAAACCGGCCAGCGCGGTGAGCACCGCGCCTTTGTCGGGAATGGCGTCGGGCAAAATGACGTCGAAGGCCGAGAGGCGGTCGCTGGTGACAATCAGCAGATGTTCTTCGCCCACGGCGTAGATGTCGCGCACTTTGCCGCGCGCCACCAGCGGCAGGCTTTGCAGGTTCGATTCAAAAAGCGGTTGGGTCACGGTCATTTCTCCGGACAAACATCACAAACCGCCGATTATCCCCCAGAACGCCGCCCGCACGCAGCCTTTCTCAGCGCACAACTTCATCGCGCGCGGCGCTCGTCAAATGGCGCTCGTCACCCCAGAGTTCAATTTCATACGGACCGCCGACGCGGTAGCGGATGCGGTTGATGCCCGTGTTTGGAATCGCAAAGTCGCGCGGCGCCGAAAGCCCCGCGCCGGTGATGAAATTGCGCAGCGCATAGAGCACGCCGCCATGCGTGACCACCAGCACGCGCCCGTCCGGCCAGCGTGTGGCCAGTTCATCGGCCAGCGTGCGGATGCGCTCGGAGAACATGCGCACCGATTCGCCGCCTTCGGTGGGAATATGGTCCGGCTCGCGCGCCATCAGCCGCGCGTGTTCTTCCGGATAACGTTCAGCGCCCTCGCGGTGCGTCAAGCCCTGAAAGATGCCGTAATTGCGCTCGCGCAGCCGCGCCGTGCCCTGCACCTGCCCGCCACAGCGCGCGGCAATTGCGCGGGCGGTATCCATGGCGCGGGAAAGGTCGCTGCTGTAAATGGCGTCAAACCGTTCCCCCGCCAGCGCCTCGGCCACCTGCCCGGCCTGACGGCGTCCGACCTCGTTCAACGGCACATCCAGATGCCCTTGCAGGCGGCGGTCGATGTTCCAGTCGGTCTCGCCGTGGCGCACGAGGGTGAGATGTACATCCATAAGCACTTCGGGCACGGATTGCACAACACGCCGCCCGCGCCGCGCCTTAGCGCGCTGCGGCGCAGCCGATGTGGGTGGCAAGCGTGCGTTCCAGCTTGGCGCTGTGGGTGTATTGCTTGCCGTCCGTGCCTTTGCAGGCAATCGGCTGGATGCGCAGGGTGAAGGGGTGACCGTTTTCTTCCATGCCGGTTGCTTCCAGCGCGCCCTCGCCTGCTGCGCGCACTTGCACCGGGCGAAGCTGCGGCCCGTCTACATCCGGCAGTTTGTCCAGATAGAGTTTGTCGCCGACGAGCTTGGCATTCCACCCCTGCCCTTGCAGCGCAAAGCGTGCCGGCACGCTGGCGGCAGCGCCCGCAGCGGCAGGCTGGGCGGCATCCAGCGGCGCCAGCGCCGTGCTTTGCGTGCTGCCGTCTGCGGCGGGCGCGGGCGTTGCGGCGGCATTGCCGCCCAGCGCGTCTTCCACAGGCGCGGCAGGGGCGGAGGCGGTTTCGTCTTCGGCGGCGGGTTTGCTGGCGCAAGCGGCCAGCAGCAGGCAGGCGGCAGCGGCGGTGAGGAAAGAAATTTTGCGGTTCATGGGCTAACTCTATGAATTGATGAAGAAAGCGGGATTGTGTCCGGCGCGTATATGGTCAGGCGCCGAAAGGGTGACGGCGCAAGATGGTTTCTTCGCGCTCGGGGCCGGTGGAAATAACATCGATGGGAATTTCGCAGATTTCTTCCACGCGGTGCAGATAGGCGCGCGCCTCGGGCGGCAGCGCATCCCACGAGCGCGCACCGAAGGTGCTGCCCGTCCAGCCCGGCAGCGTTTCATAAATGGGCTGGCAGCGCGCGACTTCTTCTGCGCCCATCGGCAGCAGGTCGGTTTTCTGACCGTCGAGCATATAGCCGGTGCACAGTTGCAGTTCTTGCAGACCGTCGAGCACGTCGAGCTTGGTGATGCACAAGCCGGTGACGCCGTTAATCAAAATGGAACGTTTGAGCGCGGCCAAATCCAGCCAGCCGCAGCGACGCTTGCGCCCGGTGACCGTGCCAAATTCGCGCCCTTTTACCGACATCTGTTCGCCGGGCGTGCCGGCGGTGTCGCTATCCAGTTCGGTCGGAAACGGCCCCGAACCCACGCGGGTGCAATAGGCTTTGGTGATGCCCAGCACGTAATGCAGCCGCCCGGGGCCAACGCCGGAACCGGCGGCGGCTTGCCCCGCCACGCAGTTGCTGGAAGTCACAAAGGGATAGGTGCCGTGGTCAATATCGAGCAGCGTGCCTTGCGCGCCTTCAAACAGCAAATTGCCGCCTTGCTGGTTGATGCGGTGCAGCGCGGCGGACACATCCGCCACCATCGGGCGGATGGCTTCAAAGGCGCGCAGCGCTTCGGTGTAGATGGGTTCGAGTTCCAGCGTCGCCGCGCCCAGACGCGCAAGCTGGGCGTTGCATTCTTCCAGATTGCGGGCGAGGTGTTCGCGGAAACGTTCGGGCGCAAAGAGGTCATAGACCCGCAGCGCGCGGCGCGCTATCTTGTCTTCGTAGGCAGGGCCGATGCCGTTGCCGGTGGTGCCAATGCGCGCATCGGCTGCGCGCGCCGCTTCGCGGGCGTGGTCAAGGGCAACGTGGGTCGCCAGAATCAGCGGGCAGCCGGGGCTGATGAACAGGCGGTCGCGCACGCGGATGCCACCGGCTTCGAGTTTTTCGATTTCTTTCAGCAAGTGGCTGATGTTGAGCACCACGCCGTTGCCGATGAAACAGGCGACGTTCTCGCGCACGATGCCCGAAGGCACGAGGTTGAGCTTGTATTCGGTCTGCCCGACCACCAGCGTGTGCCCGGCGTTGTGCCCGCCCTGAAAACGCACGACGCCGCGCGCGTTATCGGTGAGCCAGTCGACAATTTTGCCCTTGCCCTCGTCCCCCCACTGGGTACCCACGACGACGACGTTCTTAGCCATGATTGCGTTTCCTTTTCAATGGTCTTGCAGGGGGACAACGCACCAGTTTCCGTTGCGTTGCACGATTTCACGCTCGCAGCCCGCTTCGCGCCAGGATTGGCGCGAGTGGCCGGGCAGCGCCGTCAGTACGGCTTCGCCCTGCCCGCGCAGTTCTTCCACGAGGGCGGCAAGCTGGGCGTCGCCCGCGTCCTGCGGCGCGAGAATGGCGCGCAGCCCGTGCGCCTGTTCGCTGCAATGGCGCAGCACTTGGCGCAAATCCAGACTGAAGCCGACGGCAGGACGCCCGCGCCCAAAGGCTTCGCCCACACGGTCGTAACGCCCGCCGCGCGCGATGGCTGCGGGCGCTTGCGGCACGTAGGCGGCAAACATGATGCCGCTGTGATAGTGATAGCCGCGCAGGTCTGCCAAATCCAGCCCGATGGGCAAATCGCGCAGCGTGTGCGTCAGCGTCTGGATTTCATCGAGCGCCGTGCGCACGGCGGGCAGCGCGGGCAGACGCGCGCGGGCGGCTTCCAGCACGGTTTGTGTGTCGCCATACAGGGCGGGCAGCGCCAGAATGGCTTCGCGCATCGCGGCGGGCAATTCGGCGCAGCATTCTTGCAGGTAGGGCACATTCTTGGTTTGCAGCAACGCGAAAATCCGCGTTTCCTGTTCGGGCGAAATGCCCGCTTCATCCGCCAGCGCACGGAACAGCCCCATGTGGCTGATTTCGATGCGGGCGGCAGGAAGATTGGCTTGTTCCAGGGCGCGGGCAAGCAGCGTGATGACTTCGGTTTCGGCTTCCAGACCGGCGTGGCCGTAGAGTTCCGCGCCCAGTTGCAGCGGCTCGCGGGTGGCCATCAGCGAATCGGGCAAGGTGTGCAGCACGCTGGCGCAATAGCACAGGCGCGAGACACCGCTGCGGTTCAAAAGCTGCGCGTCAATGCGCGCAACCTGCGGCGTCATGTCTGCGCGCACGCCCATCGTGCGCCCGGAGCTTTGGTCGGTGAGCTTGAAGGTACGCAGGCGCAAATCGCGCCCCACGCCAGTGGTGAGCGAATCAAGGTATTCAATGAGCGGCGGCATCACCAGCTCGTAACCATGCGCGCGGAACAAATCCAGCAGGCGACGGCGAAGCGCCTCCAGCCGGGCGGCATCGCCGGGCAAGGCATCGTGGATGGAATCGGGCAACTGCCAGTGCATTTCAGACACAGACCATAAAAAGAAACCAGCCAGAGAGCAGCGAAACAAGACCAATGAGGCGCAACTCGTTATCCGGGCGCTGAAGCAGGCTGGCAAACACTTCCCGCCAGCGCGCCGGTGCTACCAGCGGCAAAATGCCCTCAATAATCAGCATCAGGGCAAACGCGGGCAGCAGGAGTTTCAGCATGGCACAGGCGGGAAACCGAAGTTAGCGGGAAGACGGGACGGGCTGCTGCTGCATGTAGCGGAAGAAGTCCGATTTCGGGTCCAGCACCAGAATGTCCTTCTTGCTGCCGAAACTGGCGCGATACGCCTGCATACTGCGGTAGAAGGCGTAAAACTGCTGGTCGGCACCGTAGGCTTGCGCGTAGAGGTCAGCAGCCTGGGCATCGCCCTCGCCCATGATTTTTTGCGATTCGCGGTTGGCCTCGGCGAGAATGACTTCGCGCTGGCGGTCTGCCTCGGCGCGCAGTTTTTCCGAATCGGCAGCGCCTTGCGAACGGCGGTCGTTGGCCACGCGCATCCGTTCGGCTTCCATGCGGCGATAGACGGCGTCTGAGACATCGGTGGGCAAGTCGACGCGCTTCAAGCGCACATCAAGAATTTCCACGCCAATCTTGGCGGCGTCGCGGTTCGAGGCTTCGCGCACGGTTTTCATGATGGCATCGCGCTCACCGGCGACGACCTGCTGCACGGTGTTGCGGCCAAATTCTTCACGCAGCACGGAATTGACCGTCTGCAACAGGCGCAGGCGGGCGCGGCTTTCATCGCCGGCGACCGAAATGTAGAACTGCAACGGGTCGATGATGCGCCATTTCACGAAATGGTCAACCAGCACGTTTTGCTTTTCCGAGGTGATGAAGCGTTCCGGGTCCGAGGTGTCGATGGTGAGGATGCGCTTGTCAAAACGGCGCACATTTTGCACAAACGGAATCATCACGTGCAGACCGGGCGCGTCGATGGCTTCCTTGACTTCGCCAAACTGCATGACCAGCGCGTACTGGCGTTGATCGACCGTGAAAAACGCTGCCGAAGCCACCACCAGGAAGGCGACGAGAATAAAGGCGAGAGCTTGCAGACGCAGCATGATCAGCGGCCTCCAGACTGGGAATTACGGCGCTCGCGCGCCAGATCACGGTTGCGGTAGTCCGCGTTGTTGCTGCGCTGCGCGTTGCGCCCATCGCTGGCAGCGGATTGCGACGGGGGCAGATCCACCGCCGAGGAGGCTGCCATCGACACCGGCACATCCTGCGCCGCCGACGGCATGGCGACGCTTGCCGCGCCAAACAGGCGCTCCAGCGGCAGCACGGTGAGGTTGTTATTGCCCTGCGCGCTGACGACCACCTTGCTGGTGCTGCTCAACACCTGCTGCATGGTGTCCAGATACATGCGCTCGCGTGTGACCGTGGGCGCATTGCGATAGGCGGTGAGCACGCTGGTAAAGCGCGCCGCTTCGCCCTCGGCGTTGGCGACCACGCGGGCGCTGTAACCTTTGGCCTGTTCCAGCAGGCGGGCGGCTTCGCCCTTGGCAATCGGCACAATCTTGTTGGCGTAGGCTTCGCCTTCGTTGCGCATCCGCTCCAGGTCTTGCCCCGCCTTCACGGCGTCATCAAAGGCGGCCTGCACCTGTTCGGGCGGCTGGGCGTTTTGCATCGTCACACGGCTGACTTCAATGCCGGTGTTGTAGCGGTCGAGCATTTCCTGAATCAGGCTTTGCGCCGAGACGGCAATCTGGTCGCGCCCTTCGTAGAGCACAAAATCCATCGTGCTGCGCCCGACGATTTCGCGCATCGCGCTCTCGGCCACCTGTTTTACCGATTCTTCCGGCGCGCGGTTGCGGAACAGATAGTCTTCCGGATTTTTCACCACGTATTGCACGGCAAACTGGATGTTGATGATGTTGCGGTCGCCGGTAATCATCAGGGCTTCGCGCAGGTTCGGCTGCGAGCCGCTGTCGCCGCGATAGCCGATTTCCACCGTGCGCACGTCCGAGAGGGCGACAAATTCGTGATGTTCAATCGGGTACGGGAAATGCCAGTGCAGCCCCGGCGAAGTGGTTTCCACCGCCTTGCCAAAGCGCATCACGATGGCGCGCTCGTTGGCATTGACGGTGTAAAAACCGCTCGCCAGCCACACCGCCAGAGCGGCAATGACCACCAGCGCAATGGTGGAACCCAGCGCGCGCAGGGAGGCGGGCGGAAAATCGCCCGTATCGCCGCCGCCCGCGCCATGATTGCCGCCATGATTGCCACCGCCCGGCACCAGCGCACGCCGGTCGCCCGCGCGCTGACCGCCGCGACGGGCGTTGCCCAACATGCTTTGCAGGCGCTGGTTAAAATCGCGCCAGACTTCTTCCAGATCGGGCGGCTCGTCCGGGTTTTGTCCGCCACGGCCTGCGCGCGCATCGCGCCCGTTCGCAGGCCGCTGTTGTTCCTCACTGTCCTTTTCCGGTTCTTCGGGCTGGTTTCCCCAGCGCGGATCGTTCAATGACATGGATCTATCCGTGTTCCGTTTCTACGCAAAATCCTGAAGCCGTCTGCGGCGGCGGTACCCCTTGCGCATCCTCTTGCCCGCAAGCCGCTGCCTGTTCGCGGCGCGCTACCGCTTCAACCAGCGCCGCACGCAGCAAGTCAAGCCCCGCGCCACTTTTGGCGCTCAGGAAAACCCGCGCGATGGTACCACATTCGTCCCGTCTGACCGCCGCGCCCACGCCGCTCAAATCAATCTTGTTGACCACCATAATCTGCGGCACCTGCCCGGAGCCAATTTCCGCCAGCACCTCATTGACCGCCGCAATCTGCGCCGGTCGGTCTTCGCTGGCACCGTCGACGACGTGCAGCAGCAAATCGGCCTGCGCGGTCTCTTCCAGCGTGGCGTGAAAGGCGGCTACCAGCGTGTGCGGCAAGTCGCGAATGAAGCCGACGGTATCCGAGAGCACCACGCTGCCCACTTCGTCATTCAGGAACAGACGGCGCGAAGTGGTATCCAGCGTGGCGAAAAGCTGGTCGGCAGCATAACTGCCCGCTTTGGTGAGCGCATTGAACAGCGTGGATTTACCGGCGTTGGTATAGCCCACCAGCGAGACGCTGAAGGTGCGCGCGCCGCGCTCGCGTGCGCGACGGCGCAGGGTTCGCTGGCGCTCTACGTCCTTCAGGCGGGCTTTCAGCGTCTTGATGCGGATGCCGAGCAGGCGGCGGTCGGTTTCCAGTTGCGTCTCGCCCGGCCCGCGCAGGCCGATGCCGCCTTTTTGCCGTTCCAGGTGCGTCCAGCCGCGCACCAGCCGCGTAGCCAGATGCTGCAACTGCGCCAGTTCTACCTGCAACTTGCCTTCGTGGCTTTTTGCGCGCAGGGCGAAAATGTCCAGAATCAGCGCCGTGCGGTCGATGACGCGGCATTTCAGCGCCGCTTCCAGATTGCGCTGCTGCGCAGGCGAAAGCGCATGGTTGAAAACGATGAGGTCGGCTTCGTGCGCGGCAATGGCGGCGGCGATTTCTTCCACCTTGCCGGCACCGGCGAACAGCGCCGGGTCAGGCCGCTGACGGCGCCCGGTAACGCTGGCGAGCACCGTCGCACCGGCGCTGGTCAGCAGCAGGCACAGTTCGGACAGACGCTCGTCAATGTCGCCCTGCCCCAGGTCAAGCTGCACGGCGATGGCGCGCTCGCCACTTTTAGGACGCTCAAACATGGCAAAGACGCAGCGCACGAACAGCGCGACACCTGAACAGGTGCCGCGCGGGAAAGAAAGATGCGTTGCGGGACGGACGAAGAAAAACGGACGCGCCCAACCCGTTACTGCGCAATGTCAGCGTGCGAAGCGCCTTCCGCAGCGGCGGAAGGGCCGTTCTGGAAGTGCACCGGACGGGCGGGCACGACGGTGGAAATGGCGTGTTTGTACACCATTTGCGTGACGGTGTTTTTCAGCAAAACGACGTACTGGTCGAAAGAATCAATCTGCCCTTGCAGCTTGATGCCGTTGACCAGATAGATGGAGACGGGAATGTGCTCCCGGCGCAGAGTATTCAGAAACGGGTCTTGGAGAAGCTGCCCTTTGTTGTTGCTCATGAATGAACCCTCGGTGTATCCAAAATGGCTGCCAGTTCGTTGCTTATAACGAGAAGGCAGATAGGCGTTGCCTGTTCTACCACAAAAAAGCGCGCAGGCGGACTATTTTCCCTTGTTTGCGTATGGATTTTGTCCAATTTTGTATTGGATTTGTAACGGCGTGCCCTGCAAACGGAAGGCTTCCAGAAAAGTGCGCTCCAGATAGCGCGTGTACGCTGCCGGTACCGCGTCCAGCCCGCTGCCGTGGATGACGACCACGGGCGGGTTGCTGCCGCCCTGGTGGGCGTAGCGCATTTTGGGGCGATACATGCCCGCGCGCGGCGGCGCCTGTTTGATGAGCGCCTGCTGCAAGGTGCGCGTCAGCCGTGGCGTGGAAAGTTTCGCGGTGGCGGCGGCATAGGCGCCGTCAATCGAGCGCAGCAAGCCGTTCAGCCCCTGCTTTTTCTGCGCGCTCAGGTAGTGGAAACGGGCAAAGGAAAGGAACGGCAGCTTGCGCGCGATGTCTTCGCGCACGCGCGCGCGGCGGTATTCGTCCAGCGCGTCCCATTTGTTGACCGCCACCACCACGGCCTTGCCCTGCTCCACCGCCACGCCAGCGATGTGCGCGTCCTGGTCGGCAATGTCCAGCGCGGCATCGAGCACGAGCACAACGACGTTGGCACGTTCAATGGCTTGCAGCGTCTTGATGACGGAAAACTTTTCCACCGCTTCAAACACCTTGCCGCGCCGACGCAGCCCGGCGGTGTCAATCAGCGTATAGGCGCGCCCGTTGCGCTCAAACGGGATGGCGATGGCGTCGCGCGTGGTGCCGGGCAGGTCGAAGGCGATAACGCGCTCTTCGCCCAGCAGCGCGTTGACCAACGTGGACTTGCCCACATTCGGACGCCCGACGATGGCAATCGCTGGCACGGTGGGCGCATCGTCCCCCTGCCCTGCGGCGTCTTCTGCCTCCTCGGGCGCGTCTTCGGGGAATTCGTCCAGCACGCTGTGCAGCAGATGGCGCACGCCGTCGCCGTGGGAGGCGGAAATCACGAACGGCTCACCCAGCCCGAGGGCGTGAAATTCGGCAGCAATCTGGTTGTGTTGCTGCCCTTCCGCCTTGTTGATGACCAGGCGCACGGCGCGGTTGGCGCGGCGCAGGCGGGCGGCGATTTCTTCATCATGCGGCGTTAGCCCCGCGCGCCCGTCGACGAGAAATAGCAACACATCGGCTTCCACAATCGCCTGTTCCGCCTGTTGCGCCATTTCATACAAAATGCCGCCTTTCGCCACGGGGTCAAAACCGGCGGTGTCGACGATGAAATACGGGCGCGAAGCGCCGCGACCAATGCCGTATTGACGGTCGCGCGTCAGCCCCGGCTGGTCGGCGACGAGCGCATCGCGCGTGCGGGTGAGACGGTTAAACAGCGTGGACTTGCCGACGTTGGGCCGTCCGACGAGCACCAGCGTGGGCGTCACGAGTCGCTTTCCTCGCGGCCAATGGCAAAGACGAAGACGCCGCCCTCTTCCGTCTGCACAACAAAGTGGCTGTCATCGATGCGGCGCGGCGGCGCGATGATGGGGCTGCCGTCGGTTTTGGCGCGGGCGGCAAATTCGCCGGTATCGTTTTCCAGCAGATGCACGTAGCCTTGCACGTCGCCCACCACAACGTAACGCCCGACAATCAGCGGGCGCGACACCTTGCGGTGCGCCAGCGCCTTTTGCTGCCACAGCGGTGCACCGTCTTCGGCGTTGAAGGCTTGCACGCTGTTGTTTTCGTGCGTGGCAACCAGCAGGCGACCGGCGCGGTCCAGCCCGGTGATGCTGGAAAAATCGCGCGACCAGGTGGGGCGACCGTCGCGCAAATCAAAGCAGCCGAGTTTGCCCTGGAAGGCGACGGCGCAAATTTCCGGCTCGACAAACACCGGCTCGCCCACCACGTCGGTGATGCGTTCCAGTTCGGTGACGCCGCGCGGCGCGGCCAGCGCCAGTTCCCACACCGGCGCGCCGGTATCAATGAGGATGCCGACGAGCTTGCCGCCGGGATAGGCGGCGACGATGAGTTTGTTTTCAATCAAGGTCATCCCGACCTGACTGCGCACCACCAGTGCGGGCGTGCCGCGCTGGTAGGTCCATTTGCGTTCGCCATCGACGGCGGAAAAGGCAATCAGGCGACTGTCGGAAGCGCGCACGACCACATATTCTTCGCTGACAATCGGCACATCCAGCACTTCCGCGCCCACTTCCACGCGCCAGCGCTCGGCGCCGTCGGCGGCATCCAGCGCAATCAGCAGGCCGTGACGGGTAACGACCGTCATCAGCCGCCCGTCTGCGCCAACGCCGGCGGAGAGTTTGAGGTCGAGGTCTTTTTGCCACACCGTGCGCCCGTCTTCCAGCTTGCCGATTTCGCCGGTGGCACCGGCAGCATAGACAGCGTCGCGCGCCACGGCAGGCGTCATGACCACGGCACCTTCGTTGTCATCCACATCCAGACGGGCGGCGACGCGCAAGGAGGCGTGCGGCGAAAATTCCACCAGCGGCGCGGGTTTGGGTTCATCCGAGGCGAACGGGTTGAGCGAGGAACAAGCGCCCAGCGCCAGCGCGGCAACGGCGGCAACAAAATGCGTGCGGTTCATCGAATTCAGCTCCCGGAGATGGAATCGAGTTTCAGGCGGATGAAGCTCTGGCGCGGGTCTTGCGCGCCGACACCGTTGGCGGCGAGCAAGTCCAGCGCGTTCTGCCAGGCTTCGCGCGCTTGCTGCGGTTTTTCTTCGGCGGCGAATACGTCGCCCAGCGTGTCGTTGAAGCGGGCGGCGAGCATCGGCTCGGCAGGCACGGGCTGGAGTTGTTTGTGCGCGCCGTCAAAATCTTTTTGCTGGGCAAGCACCACGGCATGGCGCAGACGCGCCAAGTCGCGCAAGGCACCATCGCGCGCATTGGCTTGCACCCAGCCGAGTTCTTCGCCCGCTTGCGCAAATTCGCCTTCTTCAAAAAGCACGCGGGCGGCATCGAGCGCCGCCATCACCGCGTAGTGCGACTTGGGAAACTGCGTGCGCAACTCGGCAGCCTCTTTGCGCATGGCGGCCATATCCTGGCCGGTGACGGCGTTTTGCGCGAAGGCAAAATACAGTTGCGCAGCTTGCGTGGAGCGGTGGTTTTGATACCAGCCGTAGAAGCGCCAGCTTACCGTGACCACGGCAAAGGCGATGGCCAGCGCGGTAATCAGCGTGCCCCAGCGTTCCCACCAGGCTTTCAGTTGCGAAATTTGTTCCTGTTCTTCCAGGTCATAGACGGCCATGTTGCAGGTTCCTTTGTGTGTCGTATCCGGTACGGGGAAAAGAAGGTGAAAAACTCAAAGCTGCGAGGCATCGGCAAATTCGGCTGCCAGCAGTTCGCGCAGCGCATCCAGCGAAACGCGGCATTGTTCGCGGCCTTCATCGCGCAGGAATTTTACGCTGACCGCCCCCGCCTGCGCTTCGTCGTCGCCGACAATCAGCGCCAGCCACGCGCCGCTGGCGTTGGCCTTGCGAAACTGCGCCTTGAAGCCCGCCTCGCCCATGGTCATCAACGCCGTGCAGCCCTGGTCGCGCGCCAGTTCCGCGCAGCGCAAGGCGTGCGGCAGTGCGGTTTCGCCCTGGTGGATGACGTAGATTTGCGGCGCTGCGCGCACGGGCTGGCGCGCTTCGGCGCACAGCGCCAGCAGGCGCTCCACGCCCATGGCAAAACCGGCAGCGGGCGCGGGTTTGCCGCCCAGTTGCGCAACCAGACCATCGTAGCGCCCACCGGCGCACACCGTGCCCTGCGCGCCGAGGCGAGTGGTGACCCACTCGAACACCGTGCGGTTGTAATAATCCAGCCCGCGCACCAAGCGCGGATTCAGCCGCCAGCGCACACCGGCAACATCCAGCAGGCGCGTCAGCCCATCGAAGTGGGCGCGGGAAGCGTCATCCAGATAGTCGGTCAGCTTCGGCGCGGCTTCTACCAACGCCTGCATCTGCGGGTTTTTGGTGTCCAGAATGCGCAGCGGGTTGCGTTCCAGCCGGCGCAGGCTGTCTTCATCCAGCGCATCGCGATGCGCGGTGAAGTAGTCCACCAGCGCGCTGCGGTGGGCAGCGCGTGCGTCCGCATCGCCCAGCGAATTGAGTTCCAGCGCCACATTGTCGGCAATGCCCAGCACTTGCCACAGGCGCGCGCCAATCAAAATCAGTTCAGCGTCAATATCGGGCCCCGCCAACCCCAGGGCTTCGACGCCAATCTGATGAAACTGGCGATAACGCCCTTTTTGCGGACGTTCATGGCGAAACATCGGGCCGCTGTACCACAGCCGGTGCGAAGCGCCCTGCGCCAGCAGGTTGTGCTCGATGGCTGCGCGCACGCAGCCTGCCGTGCCTTCCGGGCGCAGCGTGAGTTCTTCGCCGTTGAGCGCGTCGGTGAAGGCGTACATTTCTTTTTCGACAATATCGGTCACTTCGCCGATGGCGCGCTTGAAAAGCGCGGTGTGCTCGACAACCGGCAGACGAATCGGACTGTAACCGTAGGCTTGCAGGCAGCGCGAGACGGTTGCCTCAAACCACTGCCACTGTTCGGCCTCTTCCGGCAGGATGTCGTTCATGCCGCGCACGGCCTGAAGTTTCTGGCTCATTTTTCACCTTTCACGCCCGCCACGCGCGGCGGGTAATGCGTCTGAACATAGTCTTCTACAATGGCGCGAAACTGCCCGGCGAGGTCTTCGCCGCGCAAGGTCACGCGCTTTTCGCCGTCCACGTACACCGGCGCGGCGGGCGCTTCGCCCGTGCCAGGCAGGGAAATGCCGACGTTGGCGTGACGGCTCTCGCCCGGGCCATTGACCACGCAGCCCATCACCGCCAGCGTGAGCGTTTCCACGCCGTCAAAACGTTCGCGCCAGATGGGCATTTGCGCGCGCACCCAGTGCTGGATGTCGGCGGCAAGCTCCTGAAACAGCGTGCTGGTGGTGCGCCCGCAGCCCGGGCAGGCGGTCACCATCGGGGTGAATGCGCGCAGACCCAGACTTTGCAGGATTTCCTGCGCCACCACGACTTCCTGCGTGCGCGCCCCGCCCGGCTCCGGCGTGAGCGAAACACGGATGGTGTCGCCAATGCCTTCATGCAGCAGCACGGCCAGCGCCGCTGCGGAAGCGACAATGCCTTTGGAACCCATGCCGGCTTCGGTCAGCCCCAGATGCAGCGCGTATTCGCAGCGGGCAGCCAGCGTGCGATAGACCGCAATCAGCGCCGGTACGCTGGAGACCTTGGCCGAGAGCACGATGGCATCCGCTGGCAGACCGATGTGTTCAGCCTCCTGCGCCGATTCCAGCGCCGAGCACACCAGCGCTTCACGCATCACCGCCTCGGGCGAGAGCGGCTGCGCGCGGCGGCTGTTTTCATCCATCAGCCGCGCCAGCACGGCCTGGTCCAGACTGCCCCAGTTGACGCCGATGCGCACCGGCTTTTCATGGCGGCACGCCATTTCGATGATGTCGGCAAACTGGCGGTCGCGTTTTTCGCCCTTGCCGACGTTGCCGGGGTTGATGCGCCACTTGGCAAGGCGTGCGGCGCATTCGGGGTGCGCGGCCAGCAGGCGGTGACCGTTGTAGTGAAAATCGCCAATCAGCGGCACGTCTATGTGCATCGCCGCCAGCCGATCGGCAATGGCGGGAATGGCGCGCGCGGCTTCTTCGTTGTTGACGGTGAGCCGCACCATTTCCGAGCCGGCACGCGCCAGCGCAGCCACTTGCTGCGCGGAGGCTTCCACGTCGGCAGTGTCGGTGTTGGTCATCGACTGCACGCACACCGGCGCGTCCGCGCCAATGCGCAGGTGACCAATGCGCACGCTGTGGCTTTTTCTCCGCCCCGGCACGGGGGCGGGAACGGCACTGTCCGCCACGAGGACTTACTCCAAGGTCAGCCGTGCCACGCCGCCCGAGCGCGTATGGGGCGCAAGATCCACCGGCTCGCCATCGCGCGTCACCGTCACCTTGGCAGCGTTGCCAACGGTGAGGCGAAACGGCGGTTTGCCTTCCACGGACGTGGGCATGCCACGGGGCAGGCGCTTGTTGAGCAACTGCACACCGCGCCCGTCCTGCACCGTCACCCACGATTCGGTGGTGGATTCAAAGACCAGTTTGCTGCTCTCCGCAGCAGGCGGCGTGCTGGCGGTATCCAGCCCCACCAGCGGCGGTTCGTTGCCTTGCGCTGCACCACCTTCTTGCGGCGCGGCAGACGATTCTTGCGGCGCAGCCGCCGGTGCGCCCTCAGTGCCTTGCGCGTTCGCCGCCGGTGTTTGCGCCGCCGACGTTTCTGCACCAATCACTTCCGCCTGCGGCACTGGCAGGGCAATGCCCGCCGGTTCCGCAGCGCCCTCGCCTGCTTCGTCGCCCGATTCGGCGATTTCGCCCGTTTGCGGATTGGGCAGCAGAATTTCGTTTTGCTCGCCCGCCTCTTGCGGCGCGTTCAGCAGACTGGGCATGTGGTTGATGCGGAACCAGTCAAAATAGGCCGCCACCGGCACAAGGATGAGCACCAGCAGCAACAGGAACAGCAGCACCCGCCCTACGCCGCCGCGTTTTTTGCGCACGCCCGAATGCAGGGGCGTGGCGGTGGCCAGCCAGTCGATGCTGTTGGAACCTTTTTCCGGCACGCGGTAGAGGGCGCGGGCGGGTACGGTGTCTTCGTTCTGCAAGACCAGCGCGCGGATTTCCTCATCCAGATTCAGGCCGACAAAGCGGGCATAGTTGCGCAAAAAACCGCGCGCATAGGATGCGCCGGGCAGGATGTCGAAGCTCTCTTGTTCCATCGCCTCAATCTGGCGCTGGGTGATTTTCAGCGTCTGGGCGACATCCGAGGTTTGCAGACCGCGCGCTTCGCGCGCTTCGCGCAGGCGCTGGCCGATGCCGGTGGTGGGCGTGGCCGGTGCCGGTGCGCTGGTCTCCTGTGGCGATTGTTCGTTTTCCGGTTGTGTAGTCACGGCAAGATTTCCTACTGCTGCATCATTTCACGATATTCTTTGGATTGACGGAAGTTCTCGCGCAGCAGCCCGCCATAGTGTTCCTGCGCGTCGGTGTCATTCATGGCGCGGGCAATGCGCAGCCCCAGCCAGGCGGTGGCGGGGTCAGGCTCGTTGCTGGAATGGAACTGGTCAAGATATTTGCGGGCATGGTTGAGGTCGCCACGGCGAAAAGCGATGTCGGCCAACTGGAACATGGCCTGCGGATTTTTCGGGTCAACTTGCAGCGCGTGGGCAAACATGGCTTCGGCTTGCTGGTCGTCCTTGTCACGCAGATAGCACAGCCCCATGTTGGTGTAGGCGCGCCCGGGGTAGCGGAAATACGGGTTTTTCACCACCCGGCGCAAGGTCTCCAGCCCGGCGCTGGTGTTGCCACTCACGCACTGGAACCAGCCGTAGCTGTTTTCGATGTCCGGGTCGCCGGGTGCCAAGGAACGCGCGCGCTGGAAGTTTTCGCGCGAGGCGTTCAGGTCGTCAATGTACATGTACACCAGCCCCATCAGGTGATAGGCCGGGGCGTAGGACGAATCGTGCTTGACGGCATTGCGCGCTTCATCGAGCGCGACGCCAAAGTTGCCCAGACTCATGTAGGCCATGCCCAGATCAACGTTGTTCTTGGCACGCGCCTGCGCCGAGTTTTTCGGCTCTTGATCGGCAACCGGGCGCACGGCGCTGCCGCCGTACCCCCCGCCGCCTGCGCCGCTGCCCGTAGTGGCGCAGGCGCCCAGCAAGACTGCCGAGAGTGCGGCGGCGCACAAGGTGCGCAGCGGAATGTGTTGGATTTGAGACGGGTTCATGCGGCCTTCTCCTGTCTTGAAATCATGGTACGGCGGGTGCGGTCATGCACCTGCCCGGCAAGCTGGCCGCAGGCGGCGGCCACGTCGTCCCCGCGCGTTTTGCGCACGGTGGCAACCTTGCCCGCGTCCTGCAACATGCCGGCAAAGCGGGCAATGCGCTGCGGGCTGGATGCCTGCCAGCGCGCGCCGGGGAACGGGTTGAAGGGAATCAGGTTGAACTTGCTCGGCACCTCCCGCACCAGCGCCAGCAACTGGCGGGCGTGTTCGGGCGTGTCGTTGATGCCATCCAACATGATGTATTCAAAGGTGATGAAATCGCGTGGCGCGTCTTCAAGGTAGCGCAAACAGGCGGCCATCAGATCGGCCAGCGGATATTTGCGGTTGATGGGCACCAGCTCGTTGCGCAATTCATCATTGGGCGCGTGCAGCGACACCGCCAGCGCCACCGGGCAGGCATCGCGCAAACGATCCATCGCCGGCACGATGCCCGAGGTGGAGACCGTCACGCGCCGACGCGACAGCCCATAGGCGTGGTCATCGAGCATGGTTTGCAGCGCGGCGAGCACGGCATCGAAATTGGCCAGCGGCTCGCCCATGCCCATCAGCACGACGTTGCTGACCGGACGCTCATACGTGCTGTCCGGCGCCAGCCGCACGCCGGCTTCGTCTTCCAGCAGGCGGTTCGCCAGCCAGAGCTGACCGACGATTTCGCCAGCGGAAAGATTGCGGTTGAAGCCCTGTTTGCCGGTGGCGCAAAACGCGCATTCCAGCGCGCAACCGGCCTGCGAGGAAATGCACAGCGTGCCGCGATTGCGCTCGGGGATGAAGACCATCTCCACCGCGTTGCCCTGCCCCACGTCCAGCAGCCATTTGCGCGTGCCGTCCGCCGAATGCGTGGCAGTGCGCACCGCCGGGGCGCGCACTTGCGCCGTGGCTTGCAGACGGGCGCGCAGCGCCTTGGCAACGTCCGTCATCTGGGCGAAATCGTCGCAACCGGCGCGATGCACCCAGCGCAGCACCTGACGGGCGCGAAACGGCTTCTCGCCCTGCGCCACCAGCCAGTCAGTCAGTGCTGCCGGGCTGAAGTCGAGCAGGTTGATGCGTTCCTCCATGCGGGAAATGCGCTGCACGCCGGACAATCCGCGCCCCTTAGCGGGAATAGACGTTCATCTGCGGGAAGAAGAAGGCGATTTCCACCGCCGCCGTCTCCGGCGCGTCCGAACCGTGCACGGCGTTGGCATCGATGCTGCTGGCAAAGTCAGCGCGGATGGTGCCGGGGGCGGCTTCTTTCGGGTTCGTCGCGCCCATCAGTTCGCGGTTTTTGGCAATGGCGTTTTCGCCTTCCAGCACCTGCACCATCACCGGGCCGGAAGTCATGAATTCCACCAGATCCTTGAAGAACGGACGGGCTTTGTGCACTTCGTAGAATTTGCCCGCTTCCACGTCGGACAGATGCACCATTTTGGCGGCGATGATTTTCAGCCCGGCGTCTTCAAAACGCTGGTAGATGCGGCCAATCACGTTTTTCGCGACGGCATCCGGTTTGACGATGGAAAGGGTGCGTTCAATGGCCATGATGAGTATCTCCTGTGAGGAAAATCAAGAAACGTAAACTGGCGGATTATAGCAGCGAACCCGCCCCGGCAAACGCGCCGCACACATGCGCGCGCGGCTCAGTTTTCCAGACGCAAGAAGGTGTCGCGGTAGTGGCGCAGCTCTTCGATGGATTCGATGATGTCGGCCAGCGCCTCGTGCCGCCCGTGTTTTTTCAGCCCTTTCACCACTTCGGGGCGCCAGCGTTTGGCAAGTTCCTTGAGCGTGGAAACGTCCAGATTGCGGTAATGGAACCAGGCTTCCAGCCGGGGCATGTAGCGCGCCATGAAGCGGCGGTCCTGACAGATGGTGTTGCCGCACATGGGCGAGACACCTTGCGGCACGTGCTGTTGCAGGAAGGCGAGCATCTGCGCTTCGGCCTCGGCCTCGTTGATGGTCGACTCGCGCACGCGCCCGATGAGGCCGGAACGCCCGTGCGTGCGGGTATTCCATTCGTCCATCGCATTGAGCACTTCATCGGGCTGATGCACGGCAATCACCGGCGCTTCGGCAACAATGTCCAGTTGCG